>MNZK01000087.1 GCA_001873635.1 Porphyromonadaceae bacterium CG2_30_38_12
TTGCTCTATCGTCAAAATTAGACGGATCGAAACTACTGAAATACTTTCTTTCTAATAATTCTGTATCAGCTTTCAAGTCCCGCAAAAAATTCACTTTTTGAAATGCTGAACCCAATTTTTCAGCAGGTAGTACGAGTTTGTTAAATAAGTCAGCATTGTTAAAACAAAATATTTTCAAGCACATCAAACCAACCACATTCGCCGAACCATAAATATATGTTTCAGTTTCTGCTGCCGATAAATATTCTTTTTTTTCCAAATCCATTTTCATGCTCTTCAGAAAGGCATCAATATATTCGTACGGTATAGCATATTCAATTACAGCTCGTTGAAAAGCATGAAGTATGGGGTTTAAACTTATTCCATCGCGCAATGCTTGATGCAAATCAGACTCAAACTTTTCTAATAGCATTTGCTGAGGTTTGTGATGAAATGTGTCCACTATTTCATCAGCTAAACGCACAAAGCCATATACCCCGTGAATAGCTTCACGCGTTTTTTTATCTAACATGAGCGTGGACAAATAGAAAGAATTGCTATAACTCTTGGTTACTAAACTGGAAATTTCTCCAGATGTTTTATTGTAAAGTTGCATAAAAATAGGAACTTAACTTAAATAAGAAGATTATGAATAAGCATATCGTTTTTTTGAAAAATTGTTACAACCTACTGAACAATTTAGTACATTTTTGTATTATATACTACAAATAAAGGACAATAAAGTTCATTTAAAATGAAAACAAAAGCAATAATTATTCAGTTTATAGAACATTTGAGTAATTACGAGGCAGAGTCAGAAAAACATGGAATAGATCTAAATTTTAGTGATTTTTTGGGATATCTGAACAGTAATCAAGCAGCAGTAAATATAAAAACCAAACAGTTACAAGGCGATGTAAAAACACCCGAGCTCATCGAAAATGATGGTTCTGAAACAGATATTTCGATTTTAATTGTATTGCTGTTTCGTTACGCCAAGGGCTACATTATAAAAGCGCTGAAAGATAGTAAAATTAATTCTGCCGATGAGTTCTCGTTTTTAATAACACTTCTAACACACGAAAGTTTGAGTAAAACGGAGTTAATTCAAAAACAAGTGATGGAAAAAACTTCGGGCACCGAAATCATTAACAGGCTTTGTAAATTAGGACTCATAAATCAGTTGCACGATGCTGTTGACAAGCGAAGTGTGCGTGTAAGTATTTCGCAGGAAGGTCGTGTGGAACTATTCAAAGTATTGCCCCACATGCAAAAAGTTTCGCAGTTAGTTGCAGGAAACTTAAATACCGATGAAAAAACCACCTTGGCTTATATGCTACGTAAGTTAGAGCATTTTCACAACGACATTTTCTTAAATCAGAAAGAAGTACCCCTCCATGAACTTGTTTATTCATAATATCTAAACCTATATTGAAATATTAGTACGTTTCTTGCTATAAACAATTTAATTATTGCGATACACAAAGGAAATACAGATTTTTTTTCTTAATATTGCAGTCGTTTATCAAACACCATTTTCAAACTTAAATATCAAAAAAATGTCATTACAAATAGGAGACAAAGCACCAGTTGTGTTAGGAATAAACCAGCATGGGCAAGAAATTAAATTAGCTGATTTGGCAGGCAAAAAAGTAGTTTTGTATTTTTATCCTAAGGATAGCACACCTGGCTGTACAGCACAAGCTTGCAGCTTACGCGACAAGTATGATGAGTTACAAACTGCTGGTTACGAAGTGATTGGTGTGAGTGCCGACAGCGAAAAATCACATTTAAAATTTATTGAAAAACAAAATTTGCCTTTTCAGCTCATTGCCGATACCGACAAAAAACTTTCGGAACAATTTGGAACCTGGGGCGAAAAATCTATGTACGGTCGAAGCTATATGGGTATGTTTCGCACAACATTTATTCTGAACGAAAACGGCATTGTTGAACGCATCATTTTACCTAAACAAGTAAATACCAAATCACATGCCGACCAAATTTTGTGAGCTAAAGAATTTGCAAACGAATTAAATCAAAATAAAAAGTATGAGAAGCAATTTTAATCCATGGCATCAGGTTGTGCCACGAACATCAAGTCCGGATATTATCAAAGGAATTATTGAAATTCCAAAAGGAGATAGAGCAAAATACGAATTAGATAAACAAAGTGGTCTTCTGCGTTTAGATAGAGTATTGTATTCGTCGATGTATTATCCTCACAACTATGGTTTTATACCTCAGAGCTATTGCGACGACCACGATCCATTGGACATTCTGATATTGTCGCAAATTCAGGTTACACCCCTTTGTATCGTTGAAGCCCGTGTTATTGGCGTTATGCGCATGTTGGATAATGGTGAAGCTGATGATAAAATTATTGCCGTAGCAGTAGGTGACCCCAGCGTAAATCATTACAATGATGTATCGGAGCTGCCGCAATATCTGATTCAGGAAACAATGAGTTTCTTTGAGGATTATAAAAAGTTGGAAAATAAAACGGTTATTGTAGAGAAATTTTTTGATAAAGCTACAGCGATGCAAATTTTGGAAGACAGTTTTGTTATGTACACCAAACATTACGGCGAATTGCACCGTTGGTTTTTTGGAGGTTAAATATTCTTGCTTTAGTTAAAATATTTTTCAATTTTACGAATTGCCGACGATGCACAGAATATAATTACGTGGTCGTCGGCTTCTATTTGTGAGTTACCATTTACTGTAAATCCCATTCCTTCACGCACATAGCCACCAATATTTACTTGGTCGGGAAATCGAAAATCCTTAATTTTCGATTTTGTTATCTTAGCACCTTTTTTTACAACAAACTCTACAACTTCGGCATCGGCAGAAGTCAGCGTACGCACATTAAGCACATCGGCATCTAAGGTTAATTGATAAATATAACTTGCAGCAATCATTTTTTTGTTAATTACCGTACCAATATCCATGCTTTCGGCGAGCATGATATAGTCAATATTTTCTATTTCGGCAATTGTTTTTCTTACTCCTAAACGCTTGGCTGCCAAGCAGGCGAGTATATTAGCTTCCGAATTATCACTCACTGCAACAAACGCGTCCATTTCCTCGATTCCCTCTTCTTTCAAAGCATCAATGTTACGTCCATCAACATTTATTATCAATGTGTCTTTAAACTTTTCAGCCATGGAATAACTTTTAGCACGGTCAATTTCAATTACTTTGCAGCTTATATGAGACGGAAGAGTTTGAAGCGTTTTTTGTGCAATCTTGCTTGCTCCCAATATCATCACGTTGCGTATGCTGTAATCCTCTTTGCCGGCTTGAATACGTACCGATTCCAGTTCCTTTGGTTCGCAAATAAAATAAACCAAATCGTTTTCTAATAATAAATCAGAGCCAAGCGGAATAATGGTTTTGTTTGCACGTTTGATAGCAACTATACGATATTTTTCATTGTTTAAAAAACCCGTATTAAATTTTTTGTTCAATATCAGAGCATTTGATCGCACTTTGATACCAACTAAGATAAGCGCATCGTTGCAAAAACTTAAATTCTGTCGCAACCAGCTCGTTTTGAGCGATTCTGCTATTTCTTCGGCAGCCAGCACTTCGGGATAAATTAAATGATTGACCCCTAACTGGGCAAAAAACTCCCGATTTTTTGGCAATAAGTATTCGTAATTATTGATACGCGATAAGGTGCTTTTGGCTCCCAAGTTAGTGGCTAGCATGCAAGCCGTCATGTTGATACTTTCGGATGGTGTTACGGCAATAAAAAGATCAGCAGACTGTATGCCTGCCTCTTTCAAATCGCTTATGGAGGTTGGAGAACCGGTACTTGTAATTAAATCGTAAGTGGATTCGAGGTCTTTTAATTTGCTGGGCTCTTCGTCCAACAAAAGAATATCGAAGTTTTCGCGCGAAAGCAATTTAGCTAAATGTGTGCCTACATCGCCAGCACCGGCAATAATTATTTTCATACCTATATTGTTGTTCTACGCTCTAACAAAAGAAGGAGCATGGGTTTTAAGTTGACAGAATTCGCTAATACTTTTCTCAATACCAGGCGCATCCAAACCCAGCATAGCATAAAGTTCTTCTGGAGTTCCATGTTCCACAAAAGTATCTGCAATTCCTAAACGCTTGAGTGAAATCGTGTAGTTATTATCTGAGAAAAATTCGAGCACTGCACTTCCAGCTCCTCCAGCTATCACGCCATCTTCAATTGTAATAACTTGCTCAAAATGTTGCGCAATATGATGTAGCAAATCTGTGTCGAGTGGTTTTACAAAGCGCAAATCGTAGTGAGCAATGTTTGTTCGGCAGGCAGCGTCAATGTTTGCAATAGCCTCATTTGCAGGTACCGACATAGTTCCAATGCTTATGACAGCAATTTTACTGCCCGTTTTCAAACATTCACCTTTGGCATAAGGCACTGCTTTCATTTGGTTTTCCCAATCGACGAGGCTACCTTTGCCTCGTGGATAGCGAATCACTAAGGGACCACGTTGAAAAGTAGTGGCTGTGAGCATTATATTTCGAAGCTCGTGTTCGTTGCGAGGAGCTACCACAGTCATGTTGGGGATACTGCGCATGTATGCCAAATCGAACATGCCATGATGCGTAGCGCCATCAGAGCCAACCAAACCAGCGCGATCCAAACAAAAAATTACGGGTAAGTTTTGCAGTGCCACATCGTGAATTACATTGTCGTAGGCGCGCTGAATAAATGAAGAATATATGTTACAAAATGGTATCATGCCGTCTTTAGCCAAACCCGCAGAAAAGGTAACAGCATGACCTTCAGCAATTCCAACATCGAAAACACGTTCGGGAAATTCTTTTTGCATAATAGTCATGGAGCAGCCCGAAGGCATAGCCGGCGTGATGGCAATGATATTTTTGTAGTCGCGAGCAAGCGACAAAAGCGTTTTGCCAAATACATCCTGAAACAGAGGTGGAGTTGGCGTTGTACTATTCGACTTGCTACGCACTCCAGTTTCCACATTAAATTTTCCGGGTGCATGCCACTCCGTCATATCCTTCTCGGCAGGTGCATATCCTTTTCCTTTTTGAGTAATACAATGAAGCACTTTTGGACCTTTAAAATTTTTAATGTCATTCAAAATTTTAACCAATCCTTCCACATCATGTCCATCTACTGGTCCAAAATAGCGAATATTTAGACCTTCGAATATATTATTTTGTTTAGTCAATGCAGCTTTCACTGTATTATTGAAGGTAATGATTCGTTTTTTGGATTTATCGTTTATAAGTCCAAGTTTACGCAAAGCTTTGTATGCCTTGAAGCGCAAGTGATTGTAAGTTTGCGAAGTAGTAATGTCAATCAAATATTGTGTAAAACCACCATGTATCGGGTCGATAGCCATCTGATTATCATTCAGGATAATCAATAAATTATTGTCCACCATCGAAGCATTATTCAAGCCCTCAAAAGCCAGACCACCCGTCATAGCACCATCGCCCACTATCGCAACAATGTGTCGGTTCGTTTCATTTTTCTGCAACGAGGCTACAGCCATACCCAAAGCAGCCGAAATAGCTGTGGAAGAATGTCCAACTCCGAAAGCATCGTACTCACTTTCGGAAGGCAAAGGAAACCCACAAAGGCCTTTAAATTGGCGGTTTGTGTGGAATTTTTCACGTCTGCCTGTGAGTATTTTATGTCCGTAAGCCTGATGTCCTACATCCCACACTATACGGTCGTAAGGGGTATTGAAAACATAATGAATAGCCACAGCAAGTTCTACGGAGCCAAGGTTAGATCCTAAATGCCCCGGGTTTTTGGAGACTTCATCAATAATAAAACTGCGAAGTTCATCGCATACCGCAGGCAGATTTTGTTTCGCTACTGCTTTTAAATCTACCGGAAAATCTATTTTTGAAAGATATGTATATTTTTTTTCAGTCATTGTATGTGTAAAACGCTTGCAAAAGTAATATATAAATTGATTTTAAGGTCAAATTATAACAGAATAATTTGCCTTTTGTTTTGCAATGAATTGATTTTTACACCAGCTTTCTCTCTATATGCTGGTTATCGATAATGCAATTATAGTTAAATATTTAATTATAATTAAACTCACAAGCAACAGCAAAGTCTGAATAACTACAAAAAACAATTGGAATATTATTTACAATTTAAAATTAATCAGTATGAAAAAGAATTTTTTTTTGATGGCAGTAATCGTTACTGCTTTCAGTGTAGGCGTTTTAGCACAAGCACCTCAGCGGAAACACGAAGGTCGTCAAATGGGTAATCGACAGGCACAGCTAACCCCAGAAATGAGAGCCAATAACTTGGCAGAGCGACTATCGCTAAGCGTTAATGAAAAGGCTAAGTTGTTGGAGCTTTTCAAGGAAGATGCTCAGAAAATTGAAGCTTTGCGCACGGAAGCAAAGCTTGCACGCGAAAAAAATCAGCAAGTTGCAGAAAGTATGAAAAGTAAATTTGAAGATTTGAGGATTCAAGAAGAAGTTGCTTTAACAAAAATTATTGGTGCCGAAAAGGCTGCAAAAATGCACGTTGAAAAAGAAGCCGCATTACAAAAAAGGATGAACAGACCTGAAAAAGCTAAAATGGGGAAAGCGGAAAGGATGGACAAAATGAAAGCCGCCTTCTCTCCTGAAAAGCGTGCAGAACGCATGACTAAAGATTTATCGCTAAGTGAAACTGAAAAAGCTGCCTTAACAGAGTTGTTTCAAACGCAGCATCAAGAAGCAGTGGCAAACCATCAGAATAACATGCAGCAAATAAGAGAGAAAAATGATGCTGAGATAGAGAAAATTATTGGAAAAGAAAAATTTGCCAAGCATCTTGAAATACGCAATGCGCAAATTGACAGGGTAAAAAAGAATCGTCAGAAAAGTATTTAATTCGAGAAGCGGAAATGAATTTGGGCTTGACATAGGCTGAAAATATACATCAAATGTCAATCAACAAAGCTTCAAAGGCAGTTAAGTTTTAGGTTTATAGTTGTGTCTGTTTTAGTAACAAATGGCTGTCCCAACATCTGGAGCAGCCATTTTATTTTTTTAGAACAGTAAACCTTATAGTAATAGTTTTTTTAACGTTATGCTTATCAGAACATTTTAGTCAATCAGGTCAAAACCAGTATATGGAATCAAAGCAGCCGGTATGCGTATGCCTTCGGGAGTTTGATTGTTCTCGAGCAGAGCCGCAACGATACGTGGTAATGCCATAGCACTACCATTGAGGGTATGAGCCAGTTGTGTTTTTTTGTCATTCCCTTTGAAGCGGCATTTCAATCGATTTGCCTGATAGCTTTCGAAATTAGACACTGAGCTTACTTCTAACCAGCGCTCTTGAGCAGCCGAATAAACTTCAAAGTCGAACGTAAGTGCCGATGTAAAACTCATATCGCCAGCACAAAGGCGTAAGATACGCCAGGGTAATTCTAATTTTTCCACCAATGTCTGCACGTAAGCAACCATTTCGGTAAGTGTGTCATACGACTTGTCAGGATGTTGAATTTGAACAATTTCCACTTTATCAAATTGATGCAAACGGTTTAATCCGCGAACATCTTTGCCATAAGAGCCAGCTTCGCGACGAAAACAAGCAGAGTATGCCGTGTTTTTGATAGGCAAGTCATTTTCGTTCAATATTACATCGCGGTAGATATTCGTAACCGGCACTTCAGCCGTAGGGATAAGGTATAAATCGTCTATCTGACAATGATACATTTGTCCTTCTTTGTCAGGTAGCTGACCCGTGCCATAGCCTGAAGCTGCATTCACAACATAAGGCGGTTGAATTTCCAAATAACCCGCTT
Organism: Porphyromonadaceae bacterium CG2_30_38_12; assembly: GCA_001873635.1. Classification (GTDB taxonomy): domain Bacteria; phylum Bacteroidota; class Bacteroidia; order Bacteroidales; family Paludibacteraceae; genus Paludibacter. Next base: position 7,782 of record MNZK01000087.1, read on the forward strand.
CACGCGCATTGTCGAGGAAAAAATTAATCAAAGCGCGCTGCAAGCGCGCACATTTTCCTTTGTAAACTGGAAATCCTGCACCCGAAATTTTCACGCCGAGTTCAAAATCTATCAAATCATATTTTTTAGCCAAATCCCAATGAGGCATAGCACCCTGAGGTAGCAACGGCATTTTACCTCCAGCTCGCTCTATCAGGTTATCCTCGGCATGTTTTCCTGCGGGCACCGAAGCGTGGGGCAAGTTGGGTACCTGAACCAATAAATTGGTTAGCTTTTGCTCAATGTCGGTTAGTTGCTCGTCGTAAGCTTTGATAGATTCTTTCAGATGCGTTGTTTTTTCTTTGGCCGCAGCAGCTTCGGCTTGCTTGCCTTGTTTGAATAAAACACCAATTTCTTTGGACAGATTGTTCATTTCTGCCGAAGAATTATCCAACAACATTTGCGTAGATTTACGTAGATTATCTAGAGCCACTACCTCATTGATAATGCTTTCTCCATCGAAATGTTTTTTTGACAACCGTTGAATAACATCTTGTGTGTTTTCGGTGATATATTTAAGTGTCAGCATATTAATTTGATTTTTGTTTTTTAAACTCGTTGAAAAATAAAAAACTCCCGCAATTTTACGCTACGGTAAAACGTCAGGAGTTTAAAAATTCAAAATAAAGCTTTTAATAAAATTTCCTCATTAAGAAAATTTGTTGCTTTAGTTAGCTTCTATTGGCTTTACAGAAACGTAAGATTTGTTGTCCTTGCGCTTTCTGAATTCGATTATACCATCGGTCAATGCAAATAAGGTATGATCTTTACCTAAACCCATGTTTAATCCAGGATGGTGAACTGTGCCGCGTTGGCGAACGATGATGTTGCCTGCTTTTGCAAATTGACCTCCAAATATCTTTACTCCAAGTCGCTTACTTTCCGATTCACGACCGTTTTTTGAGCTACCAACTCCTTTTTTATGTGCCATTTTCTTTAAATTTTAATCGGTTTTTTTATTAAGCTACAATTTCTTTAATAAACAATTCAGTAAAGTCCTGACGGTGACCATTGCGTTTTCGATAGCCTTTACGACGTTTTTTGTGAAAAATAATTACTTTTTCGCCGCGAACATGCGATACAACTTCAGCTACAATTTTTGCACCTGCCACTGTTGGAGCACCAACAGTTATTACGCCTTCATTGTCTAACAGCAATACTTTGTCAAATTCAATCTGTGAGCCTCTTTCAGCCTCATTCATACGATGGATATACAGTTTTCTGCCGGCTTCTACCTTAAACTGTTGTCCCAAAATTTCTACAATTGCGTACATTTTTTATACTAATTAGAATTACATCGGGTAGGTGAGTTGCTCTGTTGCATCGCTTCTTTTGTACCTATTCCGAAATTGAGGGTGCAAATTTACTGCTTTTATTTTAATATACAAAGTGTTTGCAATGCATTTTTTTGCAAATTAACAAAAATATTGGGCTCGTTGCTATTGCTTTCAAATGTATTCTTTATTTTTTAATTGAGCAACATCAAAAAAGTATTTTGAAATTAAAAAAAATACATTACTTTTGTGTGCGCACACGGAAATTATTAAAACAATAAATATTATGAAAGAATTTTTAGACAAAGATTTTTTACTGCAAACAGAAACTGCAAAACATCTCTATCACGAACATGCTGCATATCAGCCAATTATCGACTATCATTGCCATTTAGTACCTGCCATGGTTGCCAACGACCATCAATTCAAATCGCTTACAGAGATATGGCTTGGCGGCGACCATTACAAATGGCGCGCCATGCGCACAAATGGTATTGACGAAAAGTACATTACGGGTAAAGATAGCACCGATTGGGAGAAATTTGAAAAATGGGCACAAACTGTACCTTATACCATGCGTAACCCCTTGTATCACTGGACACATTTGGAACTAAAAACAGGTTTTGGTATCGAAAAACTCCTTTCACCAGCTACATCACGTGAAATTTACGAAACATGCACTGCCAAATTGCAAACGCCCGAATATTCTGCCCGCAACTTGATGCGTAAATACAAAGTGGAAGTAGTTTGTACAACCGATGACCCGATAGATTCGCTTGAGCACCACAAAAAAGCAAAAGCCGATGGCTTTGAAATAAAAATGCTCCCCACTTGGCGACCAGACAAAGCCATGGCTGTGGAAAATGCAGCAAGCTTTAGAGCCTATGTTGAACAATTGGCACAAGTTTCGGAACTCAATATCAGTAATTTCGACGATATGGTTGCTGCCTTACGTAAACGTCAGGACTTTTTTGAAAGCATGGGCTGCAAACTTTCCGACCATGGCATCGAAGAATTTTATGCCGAAGATTATACCGACAACGAGATACGGGCTATTTTCAATAAAATTTATGGTGGCAACGAATTGCTACCGTTGGAAATTGTAAAATTCAAATCGGCTATGATGGTTATTTTTGCCGAAATGGATTGGGAAAAGGGCTGGACACAACAGTTTCACTACGGCACTATACGCAACAATAATACCCGCATGTTCAATTCAATAGGTGCCGATACCGGTTTCGATTCTATTGGAACTTTTAGCACAGCAAAAGCACTTTCGAAGTTTTTAAATCGGTTGGATGTGCAAAACAAACTTACCAAAACTATTTTGTACAACTTAAATCCTGCTGAAAATGAAATGATTGCTACCATGATAGGAAACTTCCAAGATGGTACGACACCCGGAAAAATTCAATTTGGGTCGGGTTGGTGGTTTTTGGACCAAAAAGACGGTATGGAAAAACAAATGAACACCTTGTCGGTTCTGGGGCTTTTAAGTCGATTCGTTGGTATGCTCACCGACTCGAGAAGCTTTTTATCTTATCCACGTCATGAGTATTTTCGCCGTACTTTGTGTAATTTAATTGGCAATGACATAGAAAATGGCATTCTACCTCACCAAGAAATAGATTTTATTGGAAAAATGGTTGAAGATATTAGCTACAACAACGCTAAGAAATTCTTCAATTTTTAAAAATATATTACCAACAGTTGTATGTTCTGAATAATTGAATTACTTTTGGTCAACCAATTATTCTAAAAATCTATTTTTATTCAAAAATGAATCGTAAAATTGTAACGTTAGGTGAAATTATGCTGCGTTTGTCCACGCCAGGCAATACGCGTTTTGTACAGTCGGATGCGTTTGATGTGGTTTACGGAGGCGGTGAAGCTAATGTGGCAGTGAGCTGCGCCAATTATGGCCACGATGCCTATTTTGTGTCAAAACTACCCAAACATGAAATCGGACAATCTGCTGTAAATGCTTTGCGAAAATATGGTGTTAAAACTGATTTTATTGCACGTGGTGGCGATCGGGTAGGTATTTACTACCTCGAAACAGGTGCATCCATGCGCCCAAGCAAAGTGATTTACGACCGAGCACACGCCGCTATTGCCGAAGCAACAGCAGCTGACTTTGATTTCGATGCTATCATGCAAGGGGCAGATTGGTTTCACTGGTCTGGCATCACGCCTGCCATCTCCGATTCGGCTGCTGAGCTTACCAAATTGGCTTGCGAGGCTGCCAAACGTCATGATGTAACGGTGTCGGTGGACTTAAACTTCCGAAAAAAACTTTGGACAAAAGAAAAAGCACAATCCATCATGCGCCCCTTAATGCAGTATGTTGATGTTTGCATCGGAAATGAAGAAGATGCTGAGCTTTGTCTTGGATTTAAACCCGACTCGGATGTAGAAGCCGGACATACTGATGCCGAAGGTTACAAAGGAATTTTCATGCAAATGGCAAAAGAATTTGGTTTCAACTATGTCATTTCTACCTTGCGCGAATCATTCTCAGCCACTCACAATGGTTGGAAAGCAATGATATACAATGGGAAAGAATTTTACACATCCAAACGCTACGATATTGACCCCATTATCGACCGTGTAGGCGGTGGCGATTCATTCTCAGGCGGCATAATTCATGGCTTACTCACCAAACCAAATCAGGGCGAAGCATTGGAATTTGCAGTGGCTGCCTCAGCGCTAAAACACACTGTAAATGGCGACTTTAACTTGGTTTCCATTGAAGAAGTAGAAGCATTAGCTGGTGGCGAGGCAAGTGGTAGGGTCCAACGATAAATAAATATAAATATGCGATTTTCAAAATTAGAAGTTCTTTCGGTAATGAAAGAAACGGGTATGATACCGGTATTTTACAACAGCAACATAGAAGTAGCTAAAAATGTAGTCAGAGCCTGTTATGCAGGTGGTGTGCGAGCATTTGAGTTCACTAATCGCGGCGATTTTGCCCACGAAGTTTTTGGCGAGCTAACAAAGTTTGCAGCTACAGAGTGCCCCGAAATGATTATGGGTATTGGTTCCATAGTGGATGCCCCTACTGCTGCCTTATATATTCAGCTGGGAGCCAATTTTATTGTTGGTCCGCTATTTAACCCTGATGTAGCCAAAGTAGCCAATCGGCGACTTATTCCTTACGCTCCTGGTTGTGGCTCGGTAACCGAAGTTGGTTTTGCGCATGAAGCAGGATGCGATGTTTGCAAGGTTTTCCCAGGCGATGTGCTGGGTGCGGGTTTTGTGAAAGGGCTCAAAGCGCCTATGCCCTGGTCGAATTTGATGGTTACCGGTGGTGTAAAACCAGAAGAAGCAAACCTCAAAGCATGGTTCGATGCCGGTGTTACTTGTGTCGGGATGGGCTCTAACCTTTTTCCTGGCGAAATGATTAAAAAAGCTGACTGGCAAGGTATTACTAATTTGTGCAGCAATGCACTTGCCATTATTAAGCAGGTAAAAAAATAAAGTGTGAAATTCGTAAATTAATCAATAAAATAATATGTCAAAATCAACAGCCGAAAAAATTGGCAATTACCGTTGGATAATTGCCTCTTTGTTATTATTTTCCACTACCGTTAATTACATGGATAGAAATGTAATTAGTTTTCTAAAATCTTATTTCTGTTCGCCAGAAGGTTTTGGTTGGTCTAATATCCAATTCTCATACGTTACATCAATTTTCACGGCATTCTATGCTGGTTTTACCTTGTTTGCCGGAATGATTATTGATAAAATAGGAACCAAATTAGGTTTGGCATTTTCTTTAATTACGTGGTCTGTCTTTGGCATCCTGAATGCATTTGCAGGTAAAACAGTAACTTTACATGTCATCATGCGTAGTTTATTTGGTGCTGGCGAAGCAGGAAATTTCCCTGCCTCCATAAAAACAGTAGCCGAATGGTTTCCCAAAAAAGAGCGTGCGTTGGCTACGGGCATTTTCAACTCAGGTTCGAATATTGGTGCTATGATTGCGGCTTTATTTGTACCATGGTGCATGGTCTATTTCACGGGCGATAATATGATTTTAGGACTTGAAGGCTGGCAAATGGCATTTATTTTAACTGGCGGAATTGGCTTTTTGTGGCTTATTTTTTGGTTCTTAATTTATGGTAATCCCAAAGAATTGCTTGCAAAAGGAAAATTAAGTCAAAGCGAATTTGATTATATTCACGCCGATGCCGACGAAAAAGCTGCCGCAGCAGCATCGTTAGTAGCTGGCAAAACGGACAAAGTGCCTTGGTTTCAATTGCTAAGCTATCGCCAAACATGGGCATTCGTAATTGGTAAATTTATGACCGATGGCATTTGGTGGTTCTTGCTTTTCTGGCTGCCCGATTATTTGAAAAAACAATTTGGAATGACCCCCCAAGAAGTTATGTGGCCTACATTTACAGTTTTTGGCATAGCTATTATCGGATCTGTTTTTGGAGGTTCGATACCTATGTTTTTTATGAATAAAGGTATGGAAGCATACAAAGCGAGAATGACAGCCATGCTACTCATTGCCATTGCACCTGTAAGCTTGCTATTGACGCAATATTTTGGGAATGTAGAAGTTTTTGGCAACAACGCATCCACCTTAGCTGTAGCCATAATTTGTATTGGCGGTGCAGCACATCAGGCTTGGTCGGCAAATTTGTTTACTACCGTTTCCGATATGTTTCCTAAAAAAGTAGTTGGATCAGTTACTGGTATCGGTGCTGCAGCCGGAGGTTTGGGCGGTGTCCTTGTGCAGTTGTTAGCAGGTTTTGTAACCGACCACTTCGAAGCATTGGGCAACAAACAAATTGCTTACGTCATTATGTTTGCTGTATGTGCATTCTCGTATCTGATAGCATGGGCATTAATGAAACTATTAGTTCCTAAATTCAAATTAATCACCGATTTATAAATCAATAATAAGTCAAAGCAAATTAGCTCAATGGGAAAATTTTTCTGTTGGGCTATTTTTTTTTCAAACAACTATCAGTACATGTATCACAACTTCCAAATTGAAATAAAACAAATCATGTTTTTTTAATGCCAATCCACCAACTTATTGAGCAAAGCAATCAAAAAGTTGTATATTTGCAAATCAAAATTAAGAACAGACACACTCTCAAAATATGAAACTCGATCCAAGTAAGCAACGCACCTTATTTCCCGAAGAATGTTTGTTGCGAGAAATAGCCAAACAGCCTCGTTTATCAATCGGTATTCCTAAAGAAAACAGTGCCATCGAAACACGTTTAGCATTAACTCCCGAAGGGGTTTCGATAGTTACCGAAGAGGGACATAGTGTTTATGTAGAGCGAGGAGCTGGCATACCCATGTCCTACACGGATTTACAGTACAGTGAAGCAGGAGCTTATTTAGTGGATACGCCTGTGGATGTGTTTTCAGCAGATATCGTTTTGAAGATTACCCCTCCCACCTTGAAGGAAATAGGGATGATGAATAATCATTCAAGTGTTTTTTCGATGCTTCAATTGAATTTTCTGTCTGCCGAAACTATTGGTGCTATGATGAGAAAAAAGATGCATGCTTTTGCTTATGAATTGCTTAAAGATGAACAAAAATCTTTTCCTGTGGTGAGCTCTGTATCCGAAATTGAAGGAAGCACCGCCATAGCTGTTGCCGCCGAGCTTATGAGTAACGAGCGCGGAGGTAAAGGACTTTTATTGGGCGGCGTAGCAGGGATTTCACCCACCGAAGTGCTCATTTTAGGTGCTGGCATTGCAGGCACTGTGGCTGCACGTACGGCTCTTGCGTTAGGTGCACAAGTAAAAATCTTCGACCATGATGTAACCAAACTACGTAAAATTCAACACTATCTGGGGCAACAAGTTTTTACTTCGGTTATTCATCCAACAGTGCTTTTCAAAGCCTTAGCATCTGCCGATGCCGTTATCGGAAACCTTCGCTACATATATGGTTTCGAGCGATTTATGGTTTCCGAAGAGTTGGTAAAAACTATGAAACAAGGCGCTGTGATTATAGATTTGAGTGTCGATCAGGGTGGCTGCTTCGAAACTTCGATATGCAAAACATTAAAAGACCCAATTTACGAAAAACATGGCGTTATACATTATTGTATCCCCAACATTTCGGCACGTGTGGCGCGAACAACGTCTATGGCACTTAGCAATGTCTTTGCCCCTATGCTTCTCAAAATAGGAAAGTCGGGCTCTGTCAATTTATCCATAGCCGAAAGTGCCGGCTTTCGCAATGGAGCTTATTTGTTTGGGGGTACACTCGTCAATCCATTGGTGGGAAACTATTACAACATATCGTCCAACGATATTAGTTTGTTGCTTGCTGGATATTAAAACAAAAAGACCTCTTTCTGACATTGTGTCATATTTTTTGAATTTATAAATGGCTATTATTTTTGTAAATGCTGACAAATTTTGAATTTGTTCAGCATTTTTTTCATTGGCATATACTTTGTAAAATCAAAGCTGTAAATTCATAAAAACAAAAATAATATTCATATTAAAATAAACTCACAAAATCATGGGAAAAATTATTGGAATTGACTTAGGAACCACCAACTCGTGCGTTTCGGTAATGGAAGGTAACGAACCAATCGTTATTGCAAATAGTGAAGGAAAACGCACTACCCCTTCGGTAGTAGGATTTGTAGATGGTGGCGAACGCAAAGTAGGCGATCCTGCTAAACGCCAAGCTATTACCAATCCAACCAAAACAGTGTCATCTATCAAACGTTTTATGGGAGAAACTTACGACCGTTTGGCAAAAGAAATTGGTCGGGTACCTTACAAAGTGGTTCGTGGCGACAACAACACGGCACGCGTAGATATTGATAGCAGATTGTATTCACCACAGGAAATTTCGGCTATCATTCTTCAAAAAATGAAAAAAACAGCCGAAGAATACCTTGGACAAGAAGTAACCGATGCGGTAATTACCGTACCAGCTTACTTCAACGATGCACAACGTCAGGCTACAAAAGAGGCAGGTGAAATTGCAGGTTTGAATGTAAAACGTATTGTAAATGAACCTACTGCGGCTGCATTGGCCTACGGATTAGACAAGACAAACAAAGATATGAAAATCGTCGTATTCGACTGTGGTGGTGGTACACACGATGTTTCGGTACTCGAATTGGGCGATGGCGTTTTCGAGGTAAAATCGACCGATGGGGATACTCACCTTGGTGGTGATGACTTCGACCACCGTATTATTGACTGGTTGGTGCAGGAATTTAAAAACGAAAACAGTGGCTTGGATTTGAGCAAAGACCCAATGGCTTTGCAACGTTTGAAAGAAGCTGCCGAAAAAGCAAAAATTGAATTGTCGAATACTACTTCCTCAGAAATCAATTTGCCTTACATTATGCCCGTTGATGGCGTACCACGTCACTTGGTTCGTACCTTGACACGTGCTAAATTTGAACAATTGATTGATGATTTGATTCAACGTACCATCGAACCTTGTCGTTCGGCTTTGAAAAGTGCTGGTTTAACAATCGGAGATATCAACGAAATTATTTTAGTGGGCGGTTCTACCCGTATTCCTGCCATTCAGACAGCTGTTGAAAAATTTTTCGGTAAAGCCCCTTCTAAAGGAGTAAATCCCGATGAGGTTGTAGCTGTGGGAGCTGCTATTCAGGGCGGTGTATTAACAGGTGAAGTGAAAGATGTATTATTGCTCGATGTTACTCCGCTGTCGTTAGGTATCGAAACCATGGGTAGTGTAATGACCAAATTGATTGAAGCCAACACAACTATTCCAACCAAAAAATCAGAAACATTCACTACGGCTGCCGACAATCAGCCTTCGGTTGAAATACATGTATTACAGGGCGAACGTCCGTTGGCAAACCAAAACAAATCATTGGGTCGTTTCCACTTGGATGGTATCATGCCAGCTCGTCGTGGTGAACCTCAAGTTGAAGTAACTTTTGATATTGATGCTAACGGTATTCTACATGTTTCGGCCAAAGACAAAGCTACTGGAAAACAACAAAGTATCCGTATCGAAGCTTCATCAGGCTTGAGCGACGCTGAAATCAAACGTATGAAAGACGAAGCTGCTGCTAATGCCGAAGCCGATGCGAAAGAAAAAGAAAAAATTGACAAATTGAATCATGCTGACTCGTTGATTTTCCAAACAGAAAAACAGTTGAGTGAATTTGGAGACAAACTTCCAGCCGATAAAAAAGGACCTATCGAAGCTGCCCTTGCAAAATTGAAAGAAGCTCACAAAGCGCAAGATGTAGCGGGAATTGATGCTGCTACTACTGAGTTAAACACTGTTTTCCAAGCTGCAAGTCAGGAAATGTACAATGCTCAAAATGCACAAGGCGGTCAACAAGCCGGACCACAGGATTTTGGCGGTCAGCAACAAGGCGGTCAAAGCCAGAGCGACAACAAAGAAGGCGATGTGACGGATGTGGATTTCGAAGAAGTAAAATAAAAGCCCCCTAAATCCCGAAAGGGGAACTTAAGACAAGAAGCCGCCCAAGCTGATGAATTTCAGATTGGGCGGTTTTGTGTTTTGTAAAACATTTATGGCAATAACGGAAAACATAAAGCATTTGTGCATAAATAAGCATTTATCAAGATGTTGAAAAATAAATGTACGTATTGAAAGGCTTTTAAATGAAAAAGATTTAATCAAACGAATGGATATATTCGGGCTAAACATATACACAATAGCGGATATTGAGCAATTTCTAAAGAACAATAAATCAATTCACAAACACAGTTAAATATGCAAACATTAATTTTTTATAACAACCCAACATTTTTGGCAATAGCCATTGTTTGTTGCCAAAAACGTTATACATTTGCAATTCATAATTAATCTGATATGGCAACAATCACAGATATACTATATTTTGCCGCCACAAATAGTCAATTTACACGTAAAGAGTTGATTGCTTATTTGGAAAAACAAAAACAATCTGTTTCTCCAAATGCTCTCTCAATACAATTAGACCGGCTATTGAAGAGCAATGAACTAACCCGCATTGAGCATGGGGTTTATGCTCTACCTGCTACCTCTCAAAAAAAATTCATTGCTTTTATTTCTGATGAAATAAAACAATTGAATCTACAACTCAAAACACAATTCCCTTATGCTAACTTTTGTGTGTGGAGTAGTAAAACAATAGTCCCATATATGCACCACAGTCCCAACCACAATTACATTTACATTGATGTTGAGCGAGATGTTACAGAATCAGTTTTCAACTATCTAAATAGCAATAGTTCTATTCGTGTTTTTTTGTATACAGATCAAGATGATTTTAGTCGCTATATTAATGGAAATGAATCTATCATTGTTCGCGCACTTATATCCGAAGCACCATTACAAGTATTAGAAGGGTTTAATACACCAACTCTTGAAAAGATATTAGTAGATGTAGTGGGCGATGTTGAATTTGATTTTTTACAGGGTACTGAAATCACTTATTTTTACAGTAATGTAATTGAACGGCACAACTTAAACACAAATAAGCTATTACGTTATGCAACCCGAAGGGGACGAAAAGAAGAAGTTGAGGAATTACTCAAAATAAACCAGTTGTAAAATGCAATAAATTATGGAACAACAAACCTCAATCAATTACAATCAGGCTATTCAGGCTATCAAAGATGCCATTCTGAAAAGCCGGTATCGGGCAGCTTCATTGGTAAACCGTGAGTTGCTATCACTTTATTTTGGTATCGGAAAATTTATTTCCGAAAATAGCCGCAACCACTTTTGGGGTACAAATGCTATCGAAACTATTTCAGTAAAATTACAAGTGGAACTACCTGGATTGCGAGGGTTTTCGCCAGTGAATATCAAACGAATGAGACAGTTTTATGAAGAATGGGAAAAATATATTCAAGATGCTGATAATCAAAATAGTGTAATTCGTCCGTCAGTGCCGGACGAAATTCAAACAGATTTGCTATTGGTAAATCGTCCGTTGTCAACGGACGATATGTTCAATATAAATTCCCATTACTTTTTATCAATTGGATTTACCCACCATTACGAAATACTTGTTAAGGCTAAAACACTGGAAGAGAGGCTATTTTATATCAATAATTGTGCGACGGAATTTTGGAGTGTAGAAAAATTAAAATATAATCTTAAAGCTTCCCTCTTTCATAAACAAGGCTCTATGCCAACTAATTTTGAAAAGACCATTCAAAATTCAAATTTACAAAAACAGGCACTTCAGTCGTTTAAGGATGAGTATTTACTTGATTTTATAAATATTGAAGACCCCGATGAACTGGATGAACGACTACTCGAAAATGAAATAGTTCTTCATATCAAGAAATTTATTATGGCATTGGGAAGCGATTTTTCGTTTATGGGTAATCAATATCGGCTGGAGGTTGATGAGAAAGAATTTTTTATAGACCTGCTGTTCTTTAATCGCAGAATTCAATGCTTAGTGGCCATTGAACTCAAACGGGGCGAGTTCAAACCTGAATACGCTGGAAAATTGAACTTTTATCTCTCTGGACTGGACGAATATATTAAACTTCCTCACGAAAACCCTTCTATTGGTATCATTCTTTGTAAATCGCAAAGCAAAAAAATTGTTGAGTTTGCTTTTCGCGATACAAGTAAACCAATGGGAGTAGCCACCTATCAGTTGGCTACGCAACTCCCGGAGGAATATCGAAATATTTTACCCGATGCCGAAACTTTAAGAGAACTACTATAAAAAGGTAAATATAGAAGCATTTTTCTATTGGAATGAAATTAGTAAACTGAGAAACAGAACAAATTAGTAACACCCATTAAAAACAAAATATTATGTCAGACTACAGTAGTTACACAGAAAGAGATGCTTCTAATGAAGCTCTCTGTAATCTTGTAGAGGAATACCTGCAAGAAAAAGATGCACGCTCTACCGATACGGTACTTGCGATAAACGCAAAAACAAAGAAGATAGAATTAGGCCATAAAACCGAATTCGCGGCAGGTTGGGAAACTTATCCAATTGAAAATCTTATCCGCGATAATGAAGAAAACTCAGGTAAAGAAGCAGATATTGATGCTACTTTTGAGATTGCTTCCTCATTTTTCTTTGTATGTTAAAACAGAATCAATATGATACTCGATTTAAACGGTAAAATTACAACCGCTGTTCACAAAATTTGTGTGACAAATTACACGAAAGATAAATTTCTGTACATAACCACTTCTGGCTTACGTTGGACTGATAATTTTAATTTTGCTTCATGCTTTGAAAATGAGCAAGAAGCACTTGAATACACAGAACGTCCATATGTTCAAGAATTTATTGGCGATATGCTTGAGCAGTATATCTGGGCTGATACGAGAAAGTCAATTTACGATAACAAATAAATATATGATTAAAGAAATTAACACAGTAGAAGATGTGAAGCTGTTCGCTTTTCAACTTGTAAATGAGGAAGATTTAAGTTTCCACCCTGATGATGACTTTTCAGATTATATCAATCTGACAACCCAAGAACCGCTTTACTCAGCTGATGAAGTTATTCAACTTAATCAACTCTTAGATAAATGCTTTTCGATATGTGAGCAAGAAGATGTTGATATTTACGAACTTATGGGAGAACCGCTCTTTCAAAGAATGAAAGTCGGTGTCTATGCAGAGAATTAATATGAGAAAATTCACTTTTATTGATTTGTTCTCTGGGGCTGGTGGTTTGTCTGAAGGTTTTATTCGGGCAGGTTACGAGCCTTTGGCACATATAGAAATGAATAAATTTGCTTGTGATACACTAAGAACACGAGCAGCATTTCATTATCTCAAGGAGAACAAACAATTGGCTATTTATAAAAAATATCTTCAAGAGAAGCAAGAAAAAGAAGATGGCCATAAATTATGGGAACAAGTTCCCTCTGAAATAACAGATTCTGTTATACAAGCAACGATAGGAGAAGAAACTATTGATGGTATATTTTCAACACTTGATACACTTATCGGGGATGAAAAAATTGATTTAATCGTTGGTGGTCCTCCGTGTCAAGCTTACTCTGTTGTTGGTCGTGCTAGAATGGGTAAAGCCGTTGAGGATGATCCCCGAAACGAATTGTACAGATACTACGTAAACTTTTTGGAGCGTTACCGCCCAAAAATGTTTGTGTTTGAGAATGTACAGGGTATTATTTCAGCAAAAAGAGGTGAACCATTAAAAGATCTTCGTGAATTAGTCAATCAGGCTGGTTATGATATGGAATTAAAAGTTCAAATAGCGTCAGACTATGGTGTCTTGCAAAATCGTCACCGTATCATTATTGTGGGTTGGAAGAAATTTGATGAGGATGGAAATCCTACTTCATACAAATATCCGGAATTGAAGCAAGAGGAAAAAAAATATGCTATCATGAAAGATTTATTTGCCGATTTACCGGAACGAAAAGCTGGTGAGGGCAAACTTTGTGAGCCAATACAATATGAAAAGCCACTCAATAAAATGCCATATCTTAAAAAATCAGGTATAAGAGGGACTTTAAAATTCACAACTCAACACATAGCACGACCTAATAATGAGATAGATAGAAATATTTATAAAATGGCTATTGATTTATGGTTGAACGAAAGAAAACGTTTGGATTATTCAAAAGTACCCGAAGAATGGCAGATGCATAAGAATACCGAGAGCTTTCTTAATCGTTTTCAAGTTGTTGACCCTTTAACTTGTTGTCATACTGTCGTTGCTCATATTGCAATGGATGGTCATTATTATATTTATCCGAACCCAAATCCAACTGTGGAGAACTCTCGTTCAATTACAATTAGAGAAGCTGCGCGTATTCAGTCTTTTCCTGATGATTATTATTTTGAAGGGAGTAGAACAGCTGCATTTAAACAAATTGGTAATGCTGTTCCTGTAGTTCTTGCAGAAAAAATTGCAATAAAGATAAAAGAGCAGCTTCAAGCAGGCTTAGCAGAAACGCACAAAAAAGATTGAATCTAATGAAAGTACTTGATTATTCAAATATTCCAGTTACAGAAGTAGTTCCAGAGGCTTCCTCTATGATAGAATCATTTCGTTCGGTTGGTTACAACTTGGAAACGGCAGTTGCGGATATTATTGATAATTCTATTTCTGCAAATGCGAAGAATATCTATGTGAATTCAGTTTGGCTTGGTTCAGATTCTTATATTACCATTCTTGATGATGGCTTTGGATTGAATAGAGAACAGTTGATTGAAGCAATGCGTCCCGGTAGTAAAAACCCCCTTGAAAGTCGTTCCGATAAAGATTTAGGTCGATTTGGGCTTGGGCTGAAAACAGCTTCATTTTCTCAATGTCGTAGAATGACGGTATTGAGTAAAAGCGACGGATATAATCCTGTCTATCTGACATGGGATTTGGATTTTGTCGGACAATCTGGTAAATGGCATTTGCTGAATTACTGTCCCGAGGAATTCATAAATGCCTTGGATAATATGAAATCTGGCACTATGATTATTTGGACAAATATGGATCGTATTGTTCCACAAAATACGATAGAATCCGACAAGAAGGCACATGATAAATTTATGTTGCAAATGGAGAATGTTCAAAAACACCTTTCCATGACTTTTCACCGTTTTATTGAGGATAAAGATTTTGTATTGCATTGTTGGGATAGTCCTGTAAAGCCTTGGAATCCTTTTCTCATTACGGAAAGTGCCATACAGGGGTTTTCAACCCAAAGTCTTGGTGATGGAGCTGTTGTGAAGGGGTATGTTTTGCCGCATAAAGATAAAATATCAGAAGAAACTTACAGATTTGCTGAAGGTTCAAAGGGCTGGAATGAACAGCAAGGTTTTTATGTGTACCGCGAAAAACGCTTGCTTTTGGCTGGTGATTGGCTTGGGCTTGGTCGCCCTCGTTTTCGGAAAGAAGAACACGCAAAACTTGCTCGTATTCAAATTGATATTCCTAATAAATTAGATGCTGAATGGCAAATAGATATAAAGAAGTCAACTGCAAGACCACCGCAACGATGTGCAGATGCTTTGGAAGCTTATGCAAAGTTAGTTAGAAGCCGCGCAGTTGAAGTATATCGTCATAGAGGCAAGGTTGTTCAAGCTCAACCCGGCTCAAAGTTTCAACCTCTTTGGCAAGAAAAGAAAAAAGGAGATAAATGGTATTTTATTGTAAACCGTGAGCACTCTCTCGTTTCTGAAATTAAGAAAATGGCTATTTCTGACCCAGATAAAGCTATTGATATTCTTCTGAAATTTGTTGAGGAAACTATTCCAACAAAAGCAAGTTTCATTAAAGAATCGGAAGAAGCTGAAAAGCAAGCTCAACCATTTGAGGGCGTTAATAAAGATTTACTTGTCAGTATGATAAAAGCAATCGCTGAAACTCAAAGTCTTGAAGGCAGATCCAAAGAACAAATAAAGTTTATGTTACTAAACATGGAACCGTTTGTTCGTTTCCCAGAATTAGTTCAATCAATTTTAGAATAAAAGTATATGGTTCAAGAACTCGTTAATTTGTGTATTTCTAAATTAGGCTATCGGTCTGTTTCAGATGATGAATTGAATTCTACAATTCAATTTATTTCTCCTGTATATCCAACAGTAAATGTTCATGAAGCCAAGAAGATGCTTGCACAACATTACAATATAAATGTTGCTCCATACAAGGTGCTTGTAGATATGGAACGTCGCAAACCTTGGTATAAAGTTTTTAAGGCAAATAATCCCGATACCATTGACAATGGTTTCTGGCAACGATATAAAACATATTTACTCTCTGAAAAACATTTTGCACCTGATGTAGTTAAAAGTACAGATACTCTGACCGATGACATTATGGATTATCTTTTTGACCCAAATCTACGAAAAATAGAGATTGACAAAAAAGGTTTAGTGGTAGGTCATGTCCAATCAGGTAAAACTATGAACTTCACAAGTTTGATTTGTAAGGCTTCCGATGCAGGATTTAATTTGATTATCATTTTGGCTGGCATACATAATAATTTACGTAGTCAAACTCAAACTCGTCTTGATGAAGAATTCCTTGGATTCGACACTCAGTACAAACGTGTTTATGATACCAATGGTGAGTTTACAATAGGAGTGGGAAAAATAGGAGGCTATCCAAATACTGTTGCAAGTTCGTTAACTACAAGTGAGCAAAAGGGAGACTTTACTGCACAAAAAGCCAATGGTGGTATTGCATTCAATACAAACGATACACTTATAATGGTGGTCAAAAAGAATTCCTCGATCCTGAAACGTGTCAAAAATTGGCTTGAAACAAAAACAGATAGCAATGATAAGATTGAAATAAAATCACTTTTAGTAATTGACGATGAGGCTGACCACGCCTCAATCAATACAAAAAAGGATTCTGAAACACCAACAGCAATCAATAGATTAATTCGTGAAATTATGTCACTTTTTTATCGTAGAGCTTATGTTGGATATACGGCTACGCCTTTCGCCAACATTTTTATAAACTGCGACAATACGGATGATTTATTCCCTCGTGATTTTATTGTAAGCTTGCCAGCTCCTTCAAACTATATAGGTCCTGATAAAATTTTTGGTACCTCGGTTGAATTATCAGATAATGATGATTTGTTACCTATCTGCCGTAAAATAACTGACTTTCAAGATTTCTTTCCTGACAAACAAAAAATGGATGGACAGTTACCACATTCTTTGCCGGAATCACTAATAACTGCAATTCAAAGTTTTATTATCACTTGTGCTATTCGTACATTACGAGGACAAGAATATAAGCACAATTCAATGCTTGTTCATGTTACTCGATATAAAGGTTGGCAGAATAATGTAAAAGAATTGGTGGAAAGTGAATTTAATTACATTAAAAATGGTGTAATCCAAAAAAACAAAACGATAATTGAGCAATTACGAAAAATTTTTGAAGAAGATACTCCAGAAAACAAATCATTCAAAACAACTTCACGTGAAATTCTTGAATCTTCGTTTGCTGATATTGATACAGAGATAAAAGTGCATGAATGGGAAGATGTAAGACCATTGCTTAGGAAAGTCGTTGAGCGAATTGAAACTATGGCTATAAATGGTGATTCGAAAGATGCTTTGAAGTATTATGAGAACAAAGACAAAGGTTTGTATGTCATTGCTATTGGTGGTGATAAGCTTTCAAGGGGGTTAACGTTAGAAGGATTATCTGTCAGTTATTATCTCCGTGCTTCAAAAATGTATGATACGCTTATGCAAATGGGACGTTGGTTTGGTTATCGTCCTGGATATGTTGATTTATGTCGATTATTTACCAGTCCAGAGCTAAATAAATGGTTCTGTCATATTACTTTAGCTAACGACGAACTTAGAGCTGAATTTGATGCCTTAGCGAGAGCAAATGCAACACCTGACAGTTATGCATTAAAAGTAAGAACTGCCCCAGAACAACTCCAAATTACAGCAGTATCAAAAATGCGGAATGCCGATACCATTCAATTATCTTGGGCGGGTCGTTTGGTCGAAACTTATCAACTCCCTTTGGATAAGAATGTAATACACCGAAATCTTATATCCACTCAGAACTTTTTGGAAAGTCTTGGAGCTCCTTCTCCTATTGATAAAAGAAATTATCTTAGAAGTAAAGAAGGTGAATATCTTTGGAGTAATGTTTCACCAGATGATATTTGCGATTTCTTTTCGAAATTTAAAGTAGCTGATGATTTGAAAAAAGTAAACCTCACGTTGATTTTGAATTATATTAAAAAGCTGAATTCCTCTTTTGGTGAACTTTCTTCTTGGCGAGTTTCTTTAAAATCAGTCAAAAATGAAAATGATAAATACTTTGAACTTGCAAATGGAATTAAAGCAGGATGTTCATTCCGTAACGCTGATTCAAAAGATTCTGTTGACACTTATTACATACGTAAAAATCACATAGTTAGTAGCGCTACAGATGAACTTGTTGATATTGAAGACGATATATTGAAAATTGCATTGTCAGAGACAAAGCGAGATGAACCGAGTTGGGATGAGTTTTATCCAAGTCCAAAACTTGTTCGTACAAAATATCGACCATGTTATAATCCGTTATTAATTATATATCCACTCGATCCAATTGGCGCCAATACTTGGAGTGACAAAAAGAGAACAAAGCTATTGATTGATAGAGGTTTTACTGAAAATGATGACCCCATAATTGGATTTGCAATAGTATTTCCAATGAGTAATAATATGAATAATGCAGTTATTGAATATGCTATAAATAACTCTTTGATTGAAGAGTTTATTGAAAGCGAAAATTACTACAACCAAAGTACTGATGCCGATGATTACTACAATGACTAATTCACTCCTTGAACTATGGGATAATATTGCTCAATCCAATGAAAAAGGATTGTTCAAAAGACTTATCCAACTCGAAAACGAGGAAATCTATGTTTATGCTACCTTTCAATGCCCAGAGAAATATTGCGGTGTTGCAATAGCTTTTGATAAAAGTATTAGTGTTGATATTTCCCCCTTTTCAAATCTTCGCGATTTAAGCGTTTACACTTTGCCAGACAGTACTTTTCCTAATAAAAATCTGCTGTTTATTAACCTATTACAATATCAGAGCAGGGATGTTTTCTCAGTACTATGCAGCGATTTGATTCACAAAATATCGGAACACACCGAAGAAAAAAAGATAGTAAGAATAGTCGTCAATCAGTTGGAAAAATGGCGGACACTATTTGACCGGATGCGGAATGGTGGTTTGCTGCCAGCCGAACAACAAGGTTTATATGGCGAACTCTCTTTCTTGCAAAAATTTATAATTAAATCTAAAAATCCAAGCCAAGTAATAAATACTTGGGTAGGAGTTGACAAAGAAATTAGAGACTTTCAGTATGGAAACTGGGCAGTTGAAGTTAAAACAACGGCTGGAAATAATCACCAAAAGGTTTCAATCAGTAGTGAACGTCAGTTGGATGACACGCTGATGGATTGTTTGTTCCTTTACCATTTGTCATTGGAAACCTCCAAGGGTAATGGTGAGAATCTTAATCAGAAAGTTCAAGCAATTAGAAATTTACTTACAGAAAATTCTTTTGCATTGAATTCATTCAACACAAAATTACTTGAAGGTGGCTATTTGGAAATACATGCACATTTGTATGAAGAACGTTGCTATGCAAAACGAGATGAAAATATTTATCTGGTAAAGGACGACTTCCCTCGAATTAAGGAAAATGAAATTCGTAATGGAGTAGGCGATGTCAAATATACGATTGTATTGTCTCAATGTGATAAGTTTTTAATTCCTGAATCCCAATTATTTAAAACCCTGTCTTTATCATGACTGAAGTAGAAAAATTCTATAACTCCATTTTACAGGATATAAAAAGTGAGGCTCAAGCCGTAGAAGATGGAGGTATGTACGAGCCCTTGTTTACGCAATTTGCAATTAATCTTCTTGCTGAAACAGGTGAAACAGAAAATGCCTGCGAAGCTTATGAAGAAAAGTGGTTGGGTACGCCAAAACAGTTGAAAATTAATGGATATGCGATTTCGGATAATTACGAAACCGTTGACTTGTTTATTTCACTTTTCTATGATGAAGAAAAAATTTCCCGAGTACCCAAAGCTGATATTGACCAAGCAGAAAAACGCATTACCAATTTTTTCAGAACAGCATTTTATAAAGACTTTGTAAATCAGATAGAAGAATCTTCTCCGATTTTTCAATTTGCCTATTCTTTGGCCGAATATAAGGAATTGCGCGATAACTTAGTTCGTGTGAATGCTATAATATTGACTAATGGGGAATACAAAGGAGATATTCCAGTCAACAAAGAAATTTCTGGGATTAAAATATATTACAGCGTCAAAGATATTAATCGCTTGTATGAAATCTCAGCAAGTTCTCAATCGGCCATTGAATTGGATTTTTCTAATGATATTTTGAGTGTTCCTTGCCTGAAAGCACCCATTGAAAATGATGATTATGAAGCTTATGTTGCAATTGTTCCAGGCTTAGTACTTTCAAATTTATATGATAGATATGGGGCACGACTTTTACAACAAAATGTGCGTTCATTCCTTCAGTTTGTCGGTAAAATTAATAAAGGAATTCGTGCAACTATTACTGGTAGTCCTCATATGTTTTTGGCATATAACAATGGAATTACCGCTACGGCTGATCATATAGAATTGGATGCTTCCGGAAAACATATAAAATACATTCGTAATTTACAAATTGTAAACGGTGGTCAAACAACCGCTTCTATTTTTCATACATTTAAAAAAGACAAAGCAGATATATCAAATGTTTTTGTACAAATGAAATTGTCTGTTATAAAAAAACAAGATGAATTTGATAAAATAGTTTCAGACATTTCTCGGTTTGCCAATACTCAAAATAAAGTAAACGAAGCTGATTTTAGTGCCAACAATCCTCATTTAGTAGCATACGAAAAGGTTTCAAGGTTCATATTATCTCCTGTTACACAGTCGAATAATATACAGACTTGCTGGTTCTTTGAACGAGCAAGAGGTCAGTATAAGAATTTACGATCTAAGGAAGGGTTCACCGATTCTAGACAAAAGATATTTGATATAAAATATCCAAAAAATCAGGTTATCACAAAAGTAGAACTTGCAAAATATATTAATGCCTATCAGGAAGTTTATGATGGTCGTAAATTAGCAATAAGTCCACATATTGTTGTTCGTGGAAATGAAAAAAATTATGCTCAATTTATCAATAATAATTTGCCCGATAATATCAAGAAAATCAACAATGTATATTTTGAAGATTCCATTGCGAAATGCATTCTTTTCAAAACAGCCGAAAAACGTTACGGTGTAAAGCCAGCAAGTATTGGTGAAATGAGGGTGGTAGTTGTCCCATATACCATTTCATTGCTAAACCTTATTACCAATAACAAGATAGATGTTTACAAAATATGGCGGAATCAACAAATATCCGTTGAACTTTCCGATTTTATTTATGAATTGATGAAACAGGTAAACCAGTTTATCCTCGACAAGTCACCAGTGTCTCATTTTATCGAGTGGGCTAAAAAGGAAGAATGTTGGGATATGGTAAAAAATAATTCTTGGAATGTTGATATTTCAGATATTCAAGCCGATTTGATTGATATGAAAAATCCACCGAAACGAAATGTAATTGAAGAAACGGAAGATTCAGCGAGCGATGCTCAACACGAAGAATCCATAATAAGGTCAATTCCATTTGCCTTGTGGAAAAAAATAGAAACATGGGGGAAAGATACTGACCGTTTGTCAATCAACCAGCAGTCAACAGCTTTTAATATGGCTTTCAAGGTGAAAAACAATCAGAAAATAGTAGATTCTGACCGCACAAAGGCGATGGCTATATTCGATATTGTATGTGAGCATAATATTGACTTGCTTTCGGAGGCAGACGAACTCTCTGAACAAACAAAAGTTGAAGTTACTAAGACCGAAACAAGCGATGCCGATCTCGGAATTACTGTTGAGCTGATAAAAAAAATGGCTGATTGGGATAAACGCCGCAAAATTCTTAAAGGTTGGCAATGGGCTGTAATGAATGAAATTGCATTAGGAAGTCGTCCATTAGATAGTCGTTTAGCTTGGGGGTGTAAGAAAAATCTAGAACTTTTGAAAAAACATGGTTTTACAGAGGATTAATTTGTAGGATATTTCAAACAGAAATGGAAAAAATAATTTATGGATAATTTAAGAAAAACAGTTGATAAAAAGTTGAAGGAGCAAAACAAAGACTTGTTCGAATCCAAGATAGTTATGTTTTGGAATTTTGCAAAGAATAACAAAAATTGGTGGATTATTTCTGTTATTGTTTTTATTATATTTTTCTTTCTCCAATTTATCAATATACCACTACTTAACTTTATCTCGATCAAAGAAGATACAGTCAAGTCATTAATTGAAAATAGAACCACCAATATCGTTACTCTGATAAGCGTAACTTTTGCTGTAATTGGTTTTCTTATTGCAAATCTTGCAATAAAAGATAGTTATACTTACAACATTCTTTTCAAAAAATCCTCATTTTTCCCAGTTGTATATTTTGCATTATCATTAATCGTAATGTTTATTTTACTGTCAACGCTAAAAGATTCATTTTTACCAATTTATAATGCTAGAACTTTGATTGTTGGTTCATTTTTGCTCATTTGTGTAATTTTTTGTGTTGGGTATTTATTCACCCAACTGGTTAAGTTTACAAACCATAAGCATATACTTAAATTGACCAAAAATGAATTTTTGAAAGAAGCAAAAGAAAATCTTAAGATTATTGGCAGAAAGCAACTGAGTGAAAAAATTGTAAATGAGTTAGGTTTCTCGAAGTTTTCAAATTTTCGATATTCTCCTTATGTAAAAGCTGATTTTAGAGTTCCCAAAGGACATATCATAATATCAGATGTAAAAATTAACAAGCTCACCGAACTATCTTCTTCGATTCATTCAAAAGAAGAAATATTAATTAACAACGTTCGATTATATAAAGAAGTAAATGCAGATGATAGTTTTTTCTATGTAGCTCCTAATAATATCATAAAGCACAAAAAACTTCTTAAGAAATTGAATAGTTGTATCGTCACTTCAGATAAACCAATTAAATTCAACTTTGAATCAAAGAACTATATCATTCAAAAATTGAACGAGAATATTAAAATGAACAACGAGAAAAATGTTGAAGAGTATTTTGATATTTTATTTGAAGCATTTAAATTACAACAAGATTTTAAAATTTAGAGTATGTTTTTAAACCAAA
>MNZK01000085.1 GCA_001873635.1 Porphyromonadaceae bacterium CG2_30_38_12
ATTACCGGCAATCATGAATTTTGGCGTACGTTGTTTAACGGTGAGTATGACATTTCCCGAAATTGTTTTGTAGCATTCAACAGATTTTATCATGCTGTTTTTTAATAGTTCACGTTCAATTTCGTCGGTTTGTACGTATGGAAACGATTTGCCAACGGGATTCAAATTTTTCGCTTCAAGAATGTTTGAAATTTCGGTTTCCGATATCAAGGTTGTTTTTCCACCATCTAACAAATTAATATCAAATTGCATACAAATTTTATCATTATTGGCATCGCTATATTCAACAATCATAAAACTGAAATAACCCACTATTAGCAAGATACAAAGGGCTATGAGGATGTTGTAAAAGCTGGATAACTTCATGAAAAAATAATTGAATTAAGAATAGAGTAGCAAAGATAAGATATTTTTTTTTGCAATGCAAATTATTCGTTGGGACTTTAATAGCGAGTTATTTATTTCGTTTTTTTTAGTTGATTTTAAAATTTGCATGCTGTGTTTTTTGCTTGATTATTAGAAATCAAAAAAGGCTGTTCTTAATAGAGCAGCCTTTGAAGTTTAAAATGTGTTTCTAAATCAGAATGGTAGGTCATCCACTGCGGGAGGAGGTGCCTGCATGTCGGGAGCTGTTGGTGCCGTAGGTGCAACAGGCGATTCGTGCGATTCTGGCTTTTTCCCTAATAATTGGATGGTTTCAGCCACCACTTCAGTAATGTAGCGTTTCACGCCATCTTTTTCCCACGAGCGCGTTTGAATTTTTCCATCCACATATAGTTGCGAGCCTTTTTTGATGTACTTTTCGGCAAGTTCAGCCAAGCCTCGGCGGGCTACAATGTTGTGCCATTCGGTGCGCTCGGGCACTTGCGTGCCATTTTGCAAGGTGTAACCACGATCGGTAGTAGCTAATGAAAAATTGGCAACAGCCACATCTTTGTCGAAATAACGTACTTCCGGATCTTTTCCGACATTACCGACTAAAATAACTTTGTTTACAGACATAAATCGATTTGTTTAATCAGGTTAATAAATAATAATTTTAATTGGGCGTAAAAATAATTTTATTTTTTGAAAAAACAAGGATTTATTCTTATTATTTTACATTATTTTACTAATGTCTTGTTTGCTTGAAGTTGTGATTGTGCCGGTTAAAACTTCTTTAAGTTTTTCGACAAATAGATCAGCATCGGCTTTGGAAAGACATAGCGGAGGCAATAAACGAATAGTATTAGTTCCCGATACGCCTGTAAATATCTTTTTGTCAAACAGCAAACTATGGCGAATATCAGTAACATTTTGTTCAAACTCAATACCAATCATTAGCCCGGAGCCCCGCAGTTCTTTAATTTGGCTAATGTTGCGTAATTCTTGCATGAGGTAATCACCAATTTTACGGGCATTTTCTATTAATTTTTCGGCTTTTATCACATCCAACACCGCAATAGCAGCCGTACATGCTAAATGACTACCACCAAAAGTAGTCCCTAACAGTCCGTAAGATGCTTTAAACATGGGATTAATAAGTAGCCCACCTATTGGGAAGCCATTTCCCATACCTTTAGCTATCGTGATTAAATCAGGGCGTACATCGGCATGTTGATGTGCAAAGAATTTGCCACTTCGGCCGTAACCTGACTGCACTTCGTCCACAATAAAAATAGCACCATATTCTGTGCACGCTTTACGAAGTTCTTGCATAAAATGTGGTTGCGGTATGTTAATGCCACCCACTCCCTGAATGCCTTCGATAATAATTGCACATACATCGCCTTTTTTGAGGGAAGCTCGAACAGCATCTATATCGTTGAGCAAACAAAAATCAACTTCGAAGCCCTCGTTGATAGGAGCAACAATTTTTGCATTGTTTGTAACACGCACAGCGGCTGATGTCCGTCCGTGAAAGCTTTTATTAAAAGCAATTACTTTGCTTTTACCCGTGTGAAAGGAGGCTAATTTAAGCGCATTTTCGTTAGCCTCAGCACCCGAGTTCACCAAAAAGAGGGCATAATCGCAGTAACCAGAAGCTTTGCCTAATTTTTCGGCTAATTCAACTTGTAACTTGTTCACAACTGAATTGGAATAAAAAATCAATTTTTCAGCTTGATGCGCCAACTTCTGAACATAATACGGGTGCGAGTGCCCTATGGAAATGACTGCATGACCACCGTACAAATCAAGATATTCGATACCGTGCACATCATAGGTTTGGCAATTTATGCCCTTTGTAATTTCAATTTCAAAAAGCGGATAAACATTAAATAAATTCATGTGGGTTATTATTGCATTAAGTTTATTAAAATTCAATTGCAAAAGTAATATTTAATTTCTTTATGACAAAATATAGTTTAGGAACAAAGTTTATTAAAAGTTTTATTGTAATTTTACAATTCAATACTAATAGAGTTACAAAAGTTTAATACCATGAAAGAAAATAAAGTGACCATTTACTGTAAAAATACACAATCGTATCACCTTTTTGAAGCAGGAACCACCCTGCTCGAAATACATAATAGATTGGAAATTAAGTTGAAATACAAGGCTGTGGCAGCACGCGTAAACTACAAAGTAGAGGATTTGAATTTTTCTATTTATAAGCCAAAAGATATTGAATTCATTGATGCAAGTTCACAATCGGGTATGCGTGTTTATGTGCGAACGCTCACCATGGTTTTAGCAAAAGCAATAGACGAATTGTATCCAGCGAACTATTTACGCATTGAGCACCCGATTTCAAAAGGTTACTATTGCAAGCTCGAAGGTGCCAACCTCGACATGAACCAAAGCGTTATTGAAAACATAAAGCTTAAAATGAACGAAATCATTGCTTCTAAAAGCATCATACATTGCGAAGAAAAACAAACCAAAGAGGTCCGAAAAATGTTTTCGGACAAACCCCACAATCAAGACAAAGTGTCGCTATTAGACAGCTTCGGAAATCCGTATTGTCGGTTTTTTAGAATTGGCAATTATATCGACTATTATAACGGTGTGCTTTTGCCATCGACCAATTATTTAGCTATTTTCGACTTAGTGCCTTATTACGATGGTTTGTTGCTGTGCGTGCCAAACCGACAAAACCCGGTGGAACTCGAAACAGTGGAGGCAAATCCTAAAATGTTTGAAGTTTTTAAAGAGTTTGTGGGTTGGAATAAAATAATGAATCTGAATAATGTGGGGGACTTCAATGTGGCTTGCTGCCACAACCAAACCTTCAATTTGATAAAAATTACCGAGGCATTGCACGAAAAGAAAGTAGCGCACGTTGCCGATTTAATTACGCAACGTACCGAAAAAGTACGTTTTGTGTTGATTTCGGGACCGTCCTCATCGGGCAAAACCACATTTAGTAAACGCCTTTCTATACAGCTTATGGTGAGCAAATTAAAACCGGTAATGCTTTCGTTAGACAACTATTTTGTAAATAGGGATGCTACACCCACCGACGAAAACGGAGCTTATGATTTTGAACACCTACATGCGTTGGATTTGACGCTTTTCAACGATAACCTGAAGCAACTTCTGGCTGGTAACGAAGTAGAAATTCCAAGTTTTAATTTTGAAGATGGTAAACGCTATTTTAAAGGCAATACAATCAAAATGAATGAGGATAGCATTCTGATAATTGAGGGTATTCATGCTCTGAATCCTGAATTAATGACCGAAATACCGCCAAGTACTACTTTTAAAATTTACGTTTCGGCTCTCACAACCATTGCTATCGACAATCATAACTGGGTTCCTACTGCCGACACACGTCTGCTGCGGCGCATTATAAGGGATAATAGGTATCGCAACTATTCAGCGCGCGAAACAATTGCACGTTGGCCAAGCGTTCGCCACGGTGAAGAAAAATGGATTTACCCGTATCAGGAAAATGCCGATGTTATGTTCAATTCAGCCTTGCTGTTTGAGCTGGCAGTACTCAAAAGTCATGCAGAACCTCTATTAGCTGAAGTGCCTAAATATTGCGATGAATATACGGAGGCACATCGCATGATTAAATTTTTGAGTTATTTCAAACCTATTCCCGAACGCGAAATTCCGCCAACATCACTTCTTCGTGAATTTGTAGGTGGAAGTAGTTTCAGATATTAGATTTGTATATCTTTATTTTAAAATTGAAGATTAAAACTTTTAAATCAAAAAATTTAAGCGATTGAAAACTTCACTTAAATAAATTATATTATATTTGTGCGATTTTTGTTTCGTCCTTGTTTAATATATCTGTGTTTACAAGAATCAGGTTTGAAAAACAAATTACAGTTTATGCATAGAAATTTATATATCTTATTTCTTTTAACTATGATACTCGATTTTAGTAATGCGCAGAGTAGAAATGGGTTATATTCATTTTCCTTGCCAGGTAAGTCATCTATTGTGCTAACAGGAATTGGTCCATCTTACCTTTTTGGGGATGTGGGTGGCAATAAAGATGCAAAAGGTTTATTTAGCAAAACCGATTTTAATGTGGCTCAAACGCAGTATATGTTTTCGCTGAATTACCGTTACATTTTTCAGAACAACATAAGTATAAAGGCAAGTACTCTTTTTGGTAAATTTAATGGTACAGACACGGGTACTCGTAACGATGGTCGTGGATTTGCTTTCAACACCAACCTTGCCGTATTGGCTTTACACGTTGAGTATAATATTACCGGTGGTGAATTTGCTGATTACGATACACCTCACAAATTTTATGTGTTTGGTGGTTTTGGCGCTATGATAAGCAAAGTAAATTTTGAAAGCGCATTCCCATTTCGTGATAATGGTCCTTACATAGATTCACATGGGTCTCATGCTGTTTTAATCCCAACATCAACGGGCGGCTATGCTGTTAAAATGACTACCGTTACGCCAGCTTTCCCTTTTGGCTTAGGGTACGAATATGACATTTCATCTAATATCTCTATCGGATTTGAGTATGTTGTACACGCCTCTTTTAGTGATTACCTTGATGGCATATCTACCGGCTATTCAAAAAACAGAGACTATTTGATGAATTTAGACATGATACTCACTTATAAGTTTGGTTCCGACCGTGCCAATAGAAACCGATGGAGTTTTTAAAACAACTAACTTTTCAACGATCGTCCAACACGGTCTATCTTCAACCCATAAGTCAACTTTACTTAAATTGCTTTTCGCTTGGAGAATCGGCTCAGTATGTGGATAGTGTCTATTTGCAACAATACCTTTGTGCTGTGCTCACTACCGGAAAATCGCTGATGTTTTTCAACAAACAACAGCTGATTGCTTGTTTACTTTATGCGCCATTGACCATTGATACGGATTGCCCGAAACAAATAGTAGATGCGTTTCGACCAACAAATTGTGCCTACATTGCCGAAATAATGGTTGATGAACAGTATCGTGGAAAAGGTTTAGGGAAAAAATTACTCAAAGAGTTTTATAACACGGTGGATAGTTGTATTTATCAACATGCTTTTATTCGTGTTTGGGATAAAAATACCGCTGCTATTGGTTTGTATCAAAAAATGGGATTTGAACCTTACACAACCATCGAACAACAAAAAATAAGTGCAGATGGCATAACGCCATTTAGCATGCACAAAATATATTTATATAAAAGTTTAGAATTAGTATGAAAGACTTAGTAACTAAAACGGTTATGCTTTTTTCGGACAATGCCGAGGCAAAACGACAAGAAATCTTATCTTATTTTGAAAAAACATGGGCTGTGGATGAAAAACTATACGAACAACTTGCCTCCGATGAAAATTTTTATCACCGAGGCGACCCGCTACGACATGTGCTGATATTCTATTTAGGGCACACTGCTGTTTTTTTTATCAATAAATTGTTTTTAGCTAAGCTTATTGATGCGCGCATTAATCCTTCGTTCGAATCAATATTTGCTATTGGCGTGGACGAAATGAGCTGGGACGATTTAGACGAACGACACTACAGTTGGCCTCAGGTTTCGGAAGTAAGAGCCTACCGCGACAAAGCTAAAACTGTGATAACGAAAATAATTAAGAATACAAAATTAACGCTACCCATAAAGTGGGATGACCCGTTTTGGATTATCTTGATGGGCATTGAACACGAACGCATTCACTTGGAAACATCATCGGTGCTTCTGAGGCAGTTGCCTTTGAATGAATTAGTTGCAGGTAGGTTTGGTAGTCGTTGTTTGGAGCAAGGCGAGGCTCCTCAAAACATTTTTCGTGCCGTAGAAGCCGGAAACATCAAGCTTGGCAAGACAAGCGAACATCCACTTTATGGTTGGGATAACGAGTATGGTAGCTATACCGAACATGTTGCTGCTTTTGACGCAACTCAATTTTTGATTTCGAATGCCGAATTTTTAAAATTTGTGGAAAGTAAAGGATATGATGCCCAAAAATATTGGACTGCTGAAGGTTGGAACTGGCGCAATTACAAACAAGCGAACATGCCGTTTTTTTGGCTAAAGAAAATCGATGGCTATTGGCTGCGCTTGGTTGCTGAGGAAATTCCAATG
The DNA here is from genome assembly GCA_001873635.1 of Porphyromonadaceae bacterium CG2_30_38_12. Taxonomy (GTDB): domain Bacteria; phylum Bacteroidota; class Bacteroidia; order Bacteroidales; family Paludibacteraceae; genus Paludibacter. Next base: position 6,485 of record MNZK01000085.1, read on the forward strand.
CCTTGGAATTGGCCTGTTGAGGTTAATTATTTAGAAGCAAAAGCCTATTGCAATTGGCTCACCGAAACGCAAGGCAAAACATTCAGACTGCCAACCGAGGCTGAGTGGTATCGTTTATTGGCTATTAGTAAGCTACCAAACGAAACAGAATGGCAAATGGCACCCGGCAACATCAACTTGGAACATTTCACTTCGCCATGCCCAGTGGACATGTTTAAACAAGGTGATTTTTATGATGTTGTAGGCAATGTGTGGCAGTGGACAGAAACTCCTATCACAGGCTTTGCGGGCTTTAAAGTGCATCCCATGTACGACGATTTTTCGACACCCACTTTTGACGGTCAGCACAATATCATCAAAGGAGGTTCGTGGATTTCGACCGGCAATGAAGCTACTCATGAGGCACGTTATGCTTTTCGGCGACATTTTTACCAACATGCTGGTTTTCGCGTTGTTGCTTCGGAAAATGCACTCGTGATTGAAAATCATGAATATGAAACCGATACCGAGGTAGCAAACTCCTGCGAAGATAATTGGGGAGCTCCATTTTGCACACACGAAAATTTTAGCAAACAACTTGCAACCAAAATTTTGGCACTAACCAAAGATAGAAAAATTACTCGTGTGCTCGATTTGAATGCTGATACAGGCAGATTAGCATTTGAACTGGCACAATATTTTGACGATATTACTGCGATTGATTTCACTGCCCGTTTTATTCGAATGCCTATTCAGTTGCAGCAAAAGGGTTTCATCCGCTATATCATTAAAGATGAGGGAGAGTTGGTTTTCTACCGCGATGTAGTCCTGAGCGAAACTGGACTTGAGGCGGGCAAAGACAAAATTCTGTTTATGCAAGATAATGCTAACAACCTTAAATCCATTTACACAGGCTACGACTTAATTGTATTACCTAATTTGCTCGAAGAGTTAATTTGTCCCATTTTGTTCTTAAAGCAAATTCATGAGCGCTTAAGTCCTCAAGGCATTTTGGTTATTGCATCTACCTACGATTGGGAAAGTTACGAAGTGAAACGCGAGCATTGGCCGGGAGGTTTCAAGCAAGATGGCGAACCAGTAACATCTTTTGAGGGCATTCAACAATTATTGTCGGAGCATTTTACATTGCTCGAAAAGCCCGAAAACGTAATGATAACTCGCTGGATATCGACACGAAAAGCTCGTGCATTCAACACAGAAATCAGCTGCTGGCAGAAAAAGTAAGCAGTTTACGACATGCGGTTTTTGTAATCTTCGTAGCCAAAACTTCGTAAGAGTTTGAAGCCATCGTTCAAAGTCCACATACCAATGCTTGGATGCGAAACGCCATTAAACATGGTAGTTTTTACTAAAGTGTAATGTATCATGTCTTCAAATACAATGCGATCACCTACCTCCAGAGGCTTGTCAAACGACCAGGAGCCGTAGTAATCACCCGATAAACAACTATTGCCACCCATGCGGTATGCAGGTTTGCCTGCTATGGCATCGGTGGCATCTTGTATGGCAGGTTTGTAAGGCATCTCGAGGCAATCGGGCATGTGGTTTGTAAACGAAACATTTAACATAGCCGTTTTTATTCCTTTATTTTCAACAATATCAACGACTTCGGAAACAAGCACACCTGTGCGCCATGCAAATGCACTGCCAGGCTCCAAAATAATTTGTAAATGCGGATAGCTTTTTTTGAAATTTTGTAGCAAAGTAATCAGATGGGCAACATCGTAACCTTCCTTGGTGATTAAATGTCCACCACCCATATTGAGCCATTTTATTTGAGAAAAATACTTTCCAAATTTTTGTTCAACCACTGCCAGCGTTTTTTCCAAGTCATACGAATTGGATTCGCAGAGCGTGTGAAAATGCAACCCTTCGACACCCGAAGGCAAGCTATCTGGAAGCATTTCAGCCACTATTCCCAAGCGCGAGCCAGGAGCACAAGGATTATATAAATCTGTTGTTACATCCGAAAAATCAGGATTAATACGTAACCCACAAGAAACGTGTTGGGCTTGAGCCTGCGGTGCAAAGCGCTCATATTGCGTAAGGGAATTGAAGGTTATGTGGCTACTGTAAGCCACAATTTTCGTAAATTCGCCTTCGGTGTAGGCTGTGCTGTAAGTATGCGCTTTGCTGCCCATTTCTTCGTAAGCCAATTGTGCTTCGGCAACCGAGCTGGCAGTAGAATAAGAAATATACTCGCGCACAATAGGGAACACGCGCCACAGTGCAAAGGCTTTGAATGCCAATATTATTTCAATACCGGCACGTTCTTTCACCGATTTTATGAGTGATAAATTTTTTCTGAAAGCTGCCTCATCGAGCACATAGCAAGGAGATGGGATGTTGGAATAATCGATCATACGTTGAAATTTGTTGTTGTTGGGGTGAACGAAATTAGTTGCGAATAAGCTCCAATAATTCGTGTGCATTGGCTACAAATAGCTCGGCGCCGAAAGCTTCCAACTCCACACGAGGGCGAAATCCCCACAGCACACCTACAAAAGGCACTTGGGCATTGCTTGCCGTTAGCGCATCGACGCCCGAATCGCCCACATACAACACTTCGGACTTAGCGACATTTGCCAGCGAAATAATTTCTTCTAAAATGCCCGCATTGGGTTTTGCCGGATAGCCCTCGCGCTGTCCAAAAACGGCAGTAAACTTAACATCTGGAAAAAAGCGTGCAGCAAGCTCAACTGTAGCTGGATGAACTTTGTTGGATGCAATAGCCAACTGGTATCCCTTTGCGTAAAGTGTTGATAACAAATTGGCTAAGCCTGGATATGGCTTTGTAGAATCGTCGGTGTGGCTATAATAATGTTTCAGAAACTCCATTTTGAGCATCGATAGCATGTCAGCATTTTGCTTATCGGCTGGCAAAGCTCTTTCTAACAATTTATCCACTCCATTGCCAACAAAAAAACGGTAAGCATCCACTTCGTGAGTGGGCAAGTTATATTGTTGCAAAGCATAATTCACACTGTTAGCTAAATCTTCGATGGTATCCAGCAAGGTGCCATCGAGGTCGAAAATAATAAGCTTGGGCATATCTTGTTTCAATTTTAAATTAAAGTGTTAATCGCAACTTTAACAAATTGAGGTGAAATCGAAGTTTTATATTTTTCAGTAAAAAACGGGAAGAAAGATTCCTTCTCCTTATTACTAATGGAATAAATATACGACCTTTGCATCATCAATTGCCAAAAATCAGTTGCAGAAATGAAACACATAACGGAATTGCAAAGATACGAGATTTTTGCATATAATGAATCAAGAAAAAGTAACGTATTTATTGCCAAACATATAGCGACCTAAAGGTCAATTTGTGCCTGAAGTGGCTGTTTTGGGGCATAAAAAAACTTCTGTTATCGAGTGATAACAGAAGTTCTTATTTTGTTTTTAGAAATAACTGAAATTAGTTTTTTGGAAGAGCTTCTTTAACAACCATTGGACGGCCATCAAATTCAGCACCATTTAATTCAGAAATAACTTTTTTTGCAGCCTCATCGTCCGACATTTCTACAAATGCAAAACCTTTAGATCGACGAGTTTCGCGATCAATGATAAGTTTACACGAAACTACTTGACCATACTCTGCAATTGCTTCTTGAAGGTCTTTTTCTCTAACATTGTAACTTAAGTTACCTACGTAAATGTTCATAAATATATAAAAATTAATTGTTTCAAAAGGAACATAATACAACGCATAATTGATAAACTTAAGCTTATAGGCAAGAGTTATAAATTGCAAACGAAGAATTACATTTTCTTTTCGGTTGCAAAGATACGTATTTTAAATGAGTTACACAATTATATTGTTTTGCAAAAAAAAAGAAATGAATTTTTAATGTTATTTTTTCCCTCTCCTGATTTAGAGGCGATGGTTGAGGCGGTATATCATTTCTGTTTTCCAGGGCATGAAATCGCCTGCAAGAATGTGTTTTCGAGCTTCGCCAACTAACCAAAGGTAAAACGCAAGGTTGTGAATGGAGGCAATTTGCAAAGCCAAATATTCTTTACTCACAAATAAATGGCGCAAGTAGGCTTTTGAGTAGGCTTTGTCGACATAGGAAGTGCCGTTATCGTCCAAAGCTGAAAAATCTTTTTTCCATTTTTCGTTTTTCATATTCATTACGCCATGCGATGTGAAGAGCATCCCGTTGCGTCCGTTGCGCGTAGGCATTACACAATCGAACATATCCACACCACGCTCAATGCCTTCGAGTATGTTTTGGGGAGTGCCAACGCCCATCAAATAACGGGGCTTATCGGCAGGTAAAATTTCATTCACTAACGAAATCATTTCGTACATGACCTCCGTAGGTTCGCCTACCGCTAAACCGCCAATGGCATTGCCTTCTCTGTTTTGTGAAGCAATAAATTCGGCTGATTGCTTACGCAAATCAGGATACACGCAGCCTTGCACAATGGGAAAATAAGTTTGCGAATAGCCATATTTAGGTTCAGTGGCATCGAAGTGAGCCAGTCCTCGAGATAGCCAACGATGGGTGAGCTCCATCGATTTTTTTGCGTAATGATAATCGGCATCCCCCGGTGTGCATTCATCAAAAGCCATTATGATATCGGCACCAATAGAACGTTGGATGTCCACTGCATTCTCTGGTGTAAAAAGATGTTTGCTACCATCTATATGCGAACGGAAAGTTGCTCCTTCTTCTTTTAATTTGCGATTAGCCGATAGCGAAAAAACCTGAAAGCCACCGCTATCGGTAAGTATTGGCTTTTCCCAACCGTTAAATTTGTGCAATCCACCCGCCTGCTCCAGCACGTCGATGCCCGGGCGAAGGTAAAGATGATAAGTGTTTCCGAGTATGATTTGCGCCTGAATGTCGTCGCGCAATTCGTGGAAATGAACTGCTTTAACCGAAGCAACCGTGCCAACGGGCATGAAAATAGGCGTTTGGATACAGCCGTGGTCGGTGGTTATTAATCCGGCACGAGCCTTTGATTGCGTGTCAGTGTGTTGAAGTTCGAAAGTCATGCTGTTAGGTGTATTGAGTATGTGGGGCGCAGAAAGCCGGAGCGATGCAGAAATTAGAGTCAAAGCAGTGAAAGCCGTTAAATGTCTCGAATAAAATTTTCGAGTATTTTTTGTCCCATATCGCCCGATTTTTCTGGGTGAAACTGCACAGCATAAAAATTGTCTTTGTGTATGGCGGAGCTATACATAACCCCATATTCAGTTTTAGCAATGGCATGCGCACAAGCTTCAACATAGTAGCTGTGAACGAAGTACATGTAGGAATTTTCGGGAACATCGTGCAATAAGGTTGACGAAAGTTGGGTGATGTTGTTCCAGCCAATTTGGGGCACTTTAAGTCCAACGGCGGGAAAGAGTCGAACGTGTTGGTCAAAAATTCCTAAGCATTTCGTGTTATTCTCTTCGGAAAATGAGCACATCAGTTGCATACCCAAGCAAATGCCTAACACTGGTTGTTTTAAACTTTTAATGAGCATGTCCAATCCTTTGTTTTGAAGATAAGTCATTGCTGATGATGCTTCACCTACTCCGGGGAAGATAACTTTGTCGGCAGCCCTTATTTCATCCGGGTTGTCAGTTACCAAAGCTTCTACACCAATACGTTCTAGAGCAAAAAGAACAGAACGGATATTGCCGGCATTGTATTTAATGATAACTACTTTCATGAAATAATTCTGTTAGTGGCTGTGTCGGGGAAAATAAGTGCGGGCTTGAAATGTTTAGCTTCTTCCAATTCCATTGTGGCAAATGACATAACAATCACAATATCACCTGTTTGTACTAATCGTGATGCAGCACCATTCAAACAAATCACGCCAGAGGCACGCTCTCCAGGTATAACGTAAGTTTCAAAACGAGCACCGTTGTTGTTATTCACAATGGCAACTTTTTCGTTCGGAATAATTTGTGCAGCATCCATCAAATCCTGATCGATGGTAATGCTTCCAATGTAATTCAAATTGGCTTCGGTAACCGAAACACGGTGAATTTTTGATTTTAATACTTGTATAAACATGTTCTTAATTGTATCTTACATTATCGATTAATCGTACATTACCGCAAAAAACGGCTATGCATCCTACCGTGGGTTCAAGCCAATTGCTTGCCGTTTGCAAGCTTTTTGTATCGGCAATTTCAAAATACTCTAATTTCAAATTGGGCACACTCTGAATATGCTCAACCACCCAAGCTGCAAGCTCCTGCGGCGACATGGTTTCTTTAAGCTTCTGACTATCAAACAAAATACGCGAAATATTGTTTGCCGTTTCGCGCTGCGAAGAAGATAAACGTTCGTTGCGGCTACTCATAGCCAAACCCGAAGGTTCCCTTACGATGGAGCAATCCACTATTTTTGTGTCGAATTCCATAAGCTCTGTCATGCGATGGACGATGGCTAATTGCTGAAAATCTTTTTCACCAAAATAAGCGCGTGTAGGCTGAACGTAATTAAAAAGCTTGCTGACAATTTGTACCACACCGTTGAAATGTCCTGGGCGAAACTTGCCTTCCATGACTTTATCCAAACCGCCAAAGTCGAACTCAAAAGTTTGAGCTATTTCGGCTGTTTTGTATATGTCCTGCGCAGCAGGGGCGAAAATAATATCACACGCAACTTCTTGAAGCATAGCACTATCTGTATCTAATTTGCGTGGGTATTTTTCTAAATCTTCTGCATTGTTAAATTGCGTTGGGTTTACAAAAATGCTCACCACCGTATAATCGTTTTCGGTTACAGCGCGTTTTACTAATGCTATATGACCGGCATGTAATGCGCCCATAGTGGGCACAAACCCAATAGATTTGCCTGTGCTTTTTATTTTTTTTATTTCAGCATCAAGGGCTTGTGGCGATGAAATGCGTATCATGTTGCATGGCTTTTTATAACTATTAATGCTAAACGGCTGCAAAAGTACAAAAACTAATTTGGAAAATGGGTTAATGTCTCTCAAATTCTCCCTATGGCTTGCGGTTTTGTTTGTTGCTATTCATATTTTCAGGGCACGTAGTATTTCGCGTTTACCGGGTGGACCCGATAAACGTTCTACCGAAAAACCACACGCCTGCATGGTGCGCCTTACAATGCCTTTGGCACAGTAAGTGCTTAGGATGGCATTTTCATTGCAGGCATTGTATAGCTTGCCAAACTGTTCTGCTGTCCACATTTCGGGTTGCTTGTCGGGCGAAAAAGCATCAAAAAATACCACATCGTAGTGCTCTATGAATGAAGTGCTAACAAAATCAGTTTCTATTTTGAAAAGTGTAAACCAAGGAGTTATGGGAACTGCAACATTCCAAGCTGCTTGCAGCATGGTGCGAAATAAGGTTTGGGTTGTTGCATCAAAATTTTGTGAATAGTTCAGTTGCTCGGCTTGGCTGGCATCCACAGGAAATTTTTCGATGCCAGTGTAGTGAATGCTTTTGCCGTTTTTGCTTGCTGCCACCAAGGCTAATAAGGCATTTAAGCCAGTGCCAAAACCAATTTCTAACACTCGAATTTCATTTTTTGTACATTGCTCGAGAGCCGCTTGTATGAAAATGTGTTGCGATTCCTGAATAGCGCCATGCACAGAGTGATAGCTTTCGTCTATTTCGGGCACGTAGAGTGTGTGCGAACCGTCATTGGTAAAGCGAATTTCAGTGTGCATACTTTATTCTTTTTGAACTTTTTGCTGTTGTAGCTTTTGCAAAATGACGGTATCGGTTTCGACTACAAACTTGCTGTTTTCTACATAGCCCCAGCCTTGTGCCGATAAGGCATAGATGCGATTTGTAAGGTTTTGTTTTTGAATAATAACGGGCTTTCCTGCCACACAAACGCTATTGTCGGGCATATCACAAGTTACTACTGCATTGGCTCCAACGCGGCAATTGTTACCAATTTTTACGCTGCCAATTATTTTAGCACCCGCACCTATCAGGCAATTGTCACCAAGAGTAGGACTGCCAAAACCTTTGGAATCAATGAGCATATTGGAACCTATTGTTACTTGCTGAAAAATCATGCAGTTTTTGCCTATTGTTGCGCCACCACTGATAAAAATACCATACACACCATGAACAAAATGGATAGGTCCCGCTATGTTCGTTTCAAAGGGCAAATACGAATTGGTTTCGTGCTGAAAACCTTTCAATAGGAATAGCAGCATGTTTTTTACTGTTTTCGACTTCGCTTTCAAATACCGATTCCGAAGCGAATAATAGCCGCCAAGTTTTTTAACAACGGGGGAGAATATCATATTTCTAAGTGTGAAAGTTTGAAGTTTAAAAGTATGAAGCCTGTTGATTACAGGTTTACTATATCCCGAAAAATTTCTGAGAGTTTCTTTTCTCTTTTTTCGAATGAAAATAATTCGATAACACGTTGTCGGGCTGCCGATGACGTGTTCATTGTTAATGCTTTTTCGATGGCAGTTTCAATTTCAGTTACATTTCTATGTTTTACAATTACCCCCGTATCGCCTATTGCATCCGGAATGCCATTAATATTCGACCCAACAGGAACGCATTCCAACAACATTGCTTCACTGAGCGTATTGGGCATGCCTTCGGTGATGGAGCATTGTACAAAAACTTTCGCTTGGTTGTAATTTTTACTTAAAATATCCTGCGGACAAAAAGAAGGAATAATTTTCAAATTTTTAATTTTTAAGACAGAATAATTTTCTTCCACCCATTCTAAATAGTTGGGATTCATACCAATGAGTATCATTTGCCATTGAGGGTTGCGTGCTGCCACCTCAATAAATAGGTCGAAACCTTTATTCTTAAAATCACCCAAATGACTCATTGTGCCAACTGTGAGAATCAAATTCGGTTGCTTTGAAATACTGAAATCGCGCACAAATTTAGTTGAATCGATGCCATTGTAAACCACATCAAACGGCGTTTTAAAACCTCTCACATAATGTTTTACGCCATCAATGTGCGGATTGTCAGCATTATAATATCGGTTTTCGTGGTAAATAAGCGATAGGTGGTTGGCAATGACGGTTGTTGCATTGCGCAACGAATAAGCTACACACCAGCCTCTGAATTTGTTGCGGTAAACGCCTTTGTTTAATTCAGGATAACAAACTGTTTCTTGTCCGCCAATAAAAATAACGGACTTGTTTCCCGTTATTCTTGCCAAAAAAGTCATTAATGCTGCATGGTAGTCGGCAAACCAGCACACAAAAACGAACTTGCCTGTCAGTCCTTTCAATAAAAGTACCCAGCACATGTTAAGCAAATTTTTAAAATACACGGTATTGCCCTTAGCTTGTTCCAAGAGCAATGAGCGCACTTCGAAATGCTTGGACAGCAGCTCTTCATCGCCATGTATAAACGACGAATTGTTGGGTTTTACATAAATTATCTTCATCGGTTTGTCATATTTTCGCCACAAAGATAAGGAAACATAGGGATTTTTAGCAAATTGTGTTTTTTATTGTTGTTACAGATTATTATTTAATAATTTGGCGCTGTTAATTTTATATGACCGGAATTCCATAAGTTTTGAAGCATTTTTGGTTGAAATTGTACCCACATCAACTGGAAATAAAAAAATTACGATGGATTTAAGCAATATAAAAAAATACAGGTATAAAATTTAATAATTTCAAAAAATCAAAATAAATGTAGTTGCTCAACATGGTAAAATTGACTCACTACTTTATTTAATTACTGTTGTAAGTGGCTCATATATAGTATTCTATAAAATAATTGAAAGTTACAAGTTATACAAACGAACGATAATACAAACAGTTTTTGTAACAGATACTGAGCGAATATTATCAAGAATACAGTATCCCTTCCGCTACCCCCATCTTTTGGGATTAAATTGACGCAATTATCTTTGTCGTAAAAAATAAAGATGGTTAACAGGTCAAAAATGAAGTACCGGGCAGCGTACAGCCAGATAATCGAAGATTGGCGCAGTAGTGGTTTGAATCGTGCAGATTATTGCGTTGCGCATAATTATCACCCCAGCATTTTCGATGGTTGGATAAAGAAAATGAGTCGAGCTGCAGGACAATCCAAGTCGGTAAAAAACAAGGTTAAGGGTTAAAAAAAACAGATTCAGCCCAAAGAATCGATTATAGTCCCTTTGAAAATTGAAAATGCGCCTCGTTTGGCGATTTCTCCCAGCTTTGAGTTGCATTATCCCAATGGCGTAACTTTATCCATGAGTTCGCTACCAATGACCGAAGATTTATCACGCATTGTCCACCTTTACCGCCCGGAACTATGTTCTCGCTAAACGAATCGCTGAGTTACTACTATTTGCGCGAGTGTGTTGATATGCGCAAAGGCTTCGACGCCCTGTGTGGAGTGGTTCGAGGGCAAATGCAGCGCAACCCACTGAGTGGCGAAGTGTTTATCTTTATAAACCGACCTCGCACCACGGTAAAGATACTTCGCTGGGAATCGGGCGGCTTGGTTATTTACCACAAACGATTGGAACAAGGTAGGTTTGAAGAGCCGGTTTACAATAATCATGACAAAAGTTACCACCTACAGTGGGCGGAATTAGTCCTGATGATACAGGGGATTTCAATGCAAAACCGAGTACAACGAAAGCGATATAAAATGGGCTGAAAAGTATTGAAAAAAGTGACAAAAAAGTGACAAAAAAGTGATAAATATATTGCTTTTTTGCTTGCGTATGTCGATTGTTTTTTGTACTTTTACACTGTGAATCAAGCATTAAACATACCCAATTTGTCGCCCGAAGTGTCTCTTTTGTTACAACAAAAAGAGACACTCGACAGACGCTCGACAATGCCATTTTGGATATAAATAACCTTGTAGTATCTAAAAATGACTTGCTTTATCAAAAGGATAATGTTATTGCTCAAAACACAAAAATCATTGCCCAAAGAGATGCAACCATTTACGACTTGCAGTTTCAGTTGGCACAATTGCGCCGCGCTATTTTTGGCAGCAAATCGGAACGACATGTACCCGAAAAAGTAAAACAACTATACGATGCTCTAAAATACAAATACGCTCCTTTCAAAAAGAAAAAATCTGTAGTACACAAATCGGAACTCGAAGACTCGCAATTAATTGAACAGCATGATTTTTGGTCTGATTAGCTGCAAAAAGGGTTAATTGCGCGATTTCTCCGTTGATTGTAATACGAATCATGATAATGGACTTACCATTCTTTTGAATGGCATTCTTTTTCAAGTAGAAAAGTACTCTGTAAGTTGATTTCATAACATAATAATTTATGGGTTGAAAATAAATATTATCTATGAAAGTAGAGCGGACAAACTGCTGACAATTATGGAAATAGCTAAGACAAATTAGTTAATTCGTTACCTAATGTATAGTGGGAAAAACAGGTAATGAATTGGTAACGATTTATTGTCGTTTATGGGTCGGAAAGTAGCTTTTACTGACTTACTATAAAAGCAAAAAACCATTCCAAATCAATGATTTAGAATGGTTTTTTTTATCGACAAAACTTGTCATATATTTTGGTGACCCAGCTGGGGCTCGAACCCAGGACCCCATCCTTAAAAGGGATGTGCTCTACCAGCTGAGCTACTAGATCATCATTTTTTTTAGCTTTTGTTATTGGTGACCCAGCTGGGGCTCGAACCCAGGACCCCATCCTTAAAAGGGATGTGCTCTACCAGCTGAGCTACTAGATCATTTTTTTAAAAGCGACTGCAAAGGTACGACTTTTTTTTTATCTCACAAATGCTTTCTTTAAAACTTTTTTTTGTGAAGCAAATTTACGTTTCTCTATGCTGAAATATTGATTGAAAATCAATTACTTGTCTCGCTCTCGAATTTCTGTTCTTCTTATTTTTCCGCTAATAGTTTTAGGTAGCTCATCTACAAATTCAATTATTCTTGGATATTTGTAAGGAGCAGTAACTGATTTGACGTGATTTTGAATTTCTTTCATCAACGCTTCGCCAGCTTTTTCTTTAAAATCTTTTGCTAAAATAATTGTTGCTTTTACAACTTGTCCACGAATTTCGTCGGGAACGCCTGTGATAGCACATTCAACCACTGCCGGGTGAGTCATCAAGGCACTTTCTACTTCGAATGGTCCAATTCTGTATCCAGAACTTTTGATAACATCGTCGGCGCGACCTACAAACCAAAAATAGCCGTCCTCATCGCGATAGGCAACATCGCCAGTGTAGTAAATATTGTCTATTAAAGCATCATTGGTCAGTGCTGCATTTCGGTAATATCCTTTGAAAAGTCCCACGGGATAAGCTTTGTCGGTACGGATTACAATTTGTCCGTGCTCGCCCGGAGCTGCCGATTTACCTTCGTGGGTAAGCAGATCTACCTGATAATGGGGATTTGGAAGCCCCATCGACCCTGGTTTTGGTTCTACCCAAGGGGAAGTAAATATACTTAAAGTTGTTTCGCTTTGTCCGTAGCCTTCACGTAGTTTAATGCCCGTAAGTTTCAAAAATTGTTCGTAAACAGCTGGGTTTAACGCCTCACCGGCAATGGTGCAGTATTCCAGTGACGATAAATCGTACTGTGCCATATTTTCACGAATCAGAAACCTAAAAACCGTAGGGGGTGCACAAAGTGAAGTAATGTGGTATTTTTCGATCATACTGAGCATGGCGGAAGGTGTAAATTTTTCGTGATCATACACAAAAACACAAGAGCCAACTAACCATTGACCATAGAGTTTTCCCCACACTGCTTTTAGCCAACCCGTATCAGCAATTGTCAAATGCAGGCTGTTTTGGTGCAGATTGTGCCAGTAACGCGCTGTAACTATGTGAGCCAGTGGATAGATACAATCTAGAATCACCATCTTGGGGTAACCTGTGGTGCCAGAAGTAAAACTAATAATTAGTGGGTCGTCATTGCTATTTGGATTTTCGACCTTCGTAAATGGAACTGCATTTTTTATACCTACTTGAAAATCAGCCCAGCCCTCTGGCACAAATGGACCAATGGATATAAGTGTTTTTACCGAAGGAGATTCTGGAAGCGAGTCGTTGATATGTTGAATGATATTCTCGTCGCCAACAGCAATGATAGCGTCAATATCGGCAGCATTAGTTCGATAAACTAAATCTTTTTTAGTGAGTAAATGTGTTGCAGGAATGATAACAGCTCCAATTTTGTGCAATGCAATTATCGTAAACCAAAATTCGTATCTTCGTTTGAGAATTGCCATCACAATGCTTCCTTTGCCTATTGCCAAACTTTGAAAATAGGAAGCAGCCATGTCGGAATATTTTTTTATTTCACCAAAGCTAAACTCACGACAAGCACCTTGGTCATTTGTCCAAAGTAAAGCACGTTTAGTTGGTTCTTTATCCGCCCAAGCATCCACAACATCGTACCCAAAATTAAAATTTGAAGGGATTTTCAGTTTGTAGTTGGCTTTGAAGTCTTCAAAATTCTCAAATTCAGTCTGTTCCAAATATTGTTCTATCATATTATATCTGCTTACAAATAATTTATAAATGCTTTTCAATCATCCACGTAAAAACTTATTACCATTAATCCATCATTTGACCCGAGTTTTCGCTCATCTGGATCATACGATCGTAATCGGCTGGCGACAAATCTAAATAGTAAAAATTACGTGGATCCATCACATTCCCACGCAAATGAACCTCGTAGTGTAAGTGTGGTCCTGTTGATTTACCCGTATTCCCCACTAAGCCAATTACTTGACCTCGTTTTACCTTTTGTCCTTTTTGAACCTTAATTTTGCTCATGTGCCCATATAAGGTTAGGTAGCCGTAACCATGACTTACCTGCACACAATTGCCATAACCCTGCTGCCAGCCACTGGCTACCACTGTGCCGCTACCTGTTGCAAAAATATCGGTACCTGAAGGAGCCGCAAAGTCCATACCAGCATGAAACCTACGCGAACGATATACGGGGTCGATGCGCCAACCATAGCCGGAGGCCATACGTTTTAAGTCCTTATTCATAACAGGTTGTATGGCAGGAATACTTTCGAGCATGAGATTTTTGTTTTTGGTTAGTTTTATCAACTCATCGAATGATTTGGACTGCATATAAATTTGCTTGCGTATTTCGTCCATTTTTTTTGTGGTAAGTGATACCAATTCCGAATTTGTCATTTTTAGTAATTGCTCGTAGTAGTTTGTATTGGCAATGGTTGCACGTCGGAGTTCTGCCGGAATAGGCTCTGCTTCGAATATAACACGGTATAAATTATTGTCGCGCTCTTGCAAATCAGACATCACTGCTTGCGCATTTTTTAACTGTTTTTCTAAAACTTTGTATTGAGCTTGCATACGACTTTTTTCTAAACTCAATTGTTTTGCTTCGGGCGAATCGAAGGTGGATACAAATACAAAAAAGAATAGAGCTCCTAACGAAATACCTGAAAATAAATGGAGTAAGATTTGTTTTGTTCTGGTGGCAATGCTTTGAACTACGGGCTCGTAATTCAACGTGTCTGGATTGAAATGAAACTTAATTTTTTTTGCCATGCAAACAATATTCTTTTTTTTTGCTCTTTTTTGGCATCAAAATAAATATTTTACGATGCTCTCTGATGCAAAAGTAATAAATTTGAAGTACTTTTGCAGACTTAATTTGATATTATTAACCAAGTAAGCAGATTGGTCAAAAGTCGTAAGTCGTAAGTCATTAATCAACTGTTAGTTGTTTTTTGACTTAACGGCTACTTACAGAAGACATTTGCCATCTGACTTCAGACTACAGATAAATAAAATGACTTCACAGCAAATTCGTCAATCTTTTCTTGACTTCTTCGCATCCAAAGGACACAAAATTGTGCCATCGGCACCCATGGTTATCAAAGATGATCCCACGCTCATGTTCACTAATGCCGGAATGAATCAATTCAAAAATATTATTCTGGGCAACGATCCGATCAGGTATTCACGCATAGCCGATTCACAAAAATGCTTACGCGTTAGTGGAAAGCATAATGACTTAGAGGAAGTTGGGCATGATACCTACCATCACACCATGTTCGAGATGCTTGGCAACTGGTCGTTTGGCGATTATTTCAAGAAAGAAGCTATTGAGTGGGCTTGGGAATACCTCACGGAAGTGTTGAAGTTAGATAAAGAGCGCCTTTATGTAACTGTTTTCGAAGGTTACGCTCCCGAGAGTTTGGAACGCGACAATGAAGCTGCCGCTATTTGGGCACAATTCCTTCCCGAAAGCCGCATTATCAATGGCAATAAGAAAGATAATTTTTGGGAAATGGGCGATACAGGTCCTTGTGGTCCTTGTTCCGAAATTCATATCGACATTCGCAACAACGATGAGCGAGCCAAAATTGACGGCTTGACCTTGGTGAATGGTTCGCACCCGCAAGTGATTGAGATTTGGAACAATGTGTTTATGCAATACAACCGTAAAGCTGATGGTTCGTTGGAAGGTCTTCCCGCTAAAGTAATTGATACGGGCATGGGTTTCGAACGCTTGTGTATGGCTATGCAAGGCGTGCAATCAAATTACGACACGGATGTTTTTACGCCCATCATTGCCGAAATTGGACGAGTTTGTGATGCTGCTTATGGTAAAAACGAAAAGACTGACATCGCCATGCGCGTGATTGCCGATCATATACGTACTATTGCATTTTCAATTACCGATGGTCAGTTGCCTTCCAATGCCAAAGCCGGTTACGTGATTCGCCGAATTTTACGTCGTGCGGTGCGTTATGGTTACACTTTCCTTGGTCAGCGTGCTGCATTTATGTACCGATTGATTGATGTGCTTTGCGAAGTAATGGGAAAAGCTTATCCCGAACTGATAGCTCAGAAATCATTGATTGGAAAGGTGATCAAAGAAGAAGAGGAATCGTTTCTTCGCACATTGGAAACGGGTATTAAATTGCTGGATAAAGTGATTTCAGAAAAAAAAGAAATTAAGAACTCGGAGGTAAGCGGAAAGGTTGCCTTTACTTTATACGATACTTTTGGATTTCCGTTGGACTTAACAGAATTGATTCTGCGTGAGAATGATATGACTGTTTATATCGATGAATTTAATTCCGAAATGCAAAAACAAAAAGACCGAGCACGCAATGCTGCTGCTATAGAAACAGGCGATTGGGTAACAGTTCGCGAGGGCGACAGTGAGTTTGTTGGGTACGATTACACTACATTCGATACCGAAATTCTGCGTTATCGCAAAGTGAAACAAAAGAATCAGGAATATTTTCAATTGGTACTTTCAAAAACTCCTTTCTATGCCGAAATGGGCGGTCAGGTAGGCGATAGTGGTAGCCTGAAATCAGAACATGAAACCATTGAAATTATTGATACCAAAAAAGAAAACAATTTGGCTGTACATATCACATCGAAATTGCCCGCTGACATTACTGAAACTTTTACAGCCATTATTGATATTGAAAAACGCAAAGCGACCGAATGTAATCACTCTGCTACGCACTTGCTGCACGAAGCGTTACGTGAAGTGCTGGGAACACATGTGGAGCAGAAAGGTTCGTTTGTAAATCCCGAAGCATTGCGTTTTGACTTTTCTCACTTTCAGAAAATGACTAAAGAGGAAATTCGTGCCGTTGAAAGCATTGCCAACCGTAAAATTCGTGAGAATTATGCCTTGGTAGAACGTCGCGATACACCGATTGCCGAAGCAAAAGCCTTAGGAGCAATGGCTCTTTTTGGCGAAAAGTATGGTGAGACGGTTCGTGTTATTCAGTTTGGAAGTTCGGTTGAACTTTGTGGTGGAACACATGTGAGTGCTACCGGAAATATCGGAATGGTGCGTATCGCTGCCGAAAGTTCCATTGCGGCAGGTATTCGCCGTATTGAAGCCATTACAGGCAAAGCAGTGGAAAAACTGTTGGACGAACAACAAAATACCATCGGCGAAGCCAAAGAATTGCTGAATAATGCTCCTGATATGTTGAATGCTTTGAAAAAAATTGCTGATGAAAATGCTGATTTGAAGAAAAAAATGGAAGCATTTCAACAAGCTCAAATTATGGCTTTACGCGATAAGCTACTTGCAGAAGCGAAAGAAGTTAAAGGTGTAAAAGTTATAAGCTATGAAGGCACATTAACAGCCGACCAGACAAAAACATTGGCTTTTCAAATTAGAAATATTCAGCCCGAAAAATTATTTTTTGTAGCAGGATGCTTAGCCGATGTCAAACCTTCGCTCACTGTATTGTTGAGCGACGACCTTGTAGCAGCTGGATTCAACGCCGTAAATATTGCTCGTGAAGCCGCTAAGGAAATTCAAGGTGGCGGTGGCGGTCAGCCCTTCTTCGCCTCAGCAGGAGGTAAAAATGCTTCGGGAATCGAAAAAGCTTTGGCTAAAGCCTTGCAGCTGTTTATATAGTTAGTCGTTAAGGCGTAGGGCAATTTACACGGCGTGCCATTGGGTTAATGTTACTATCCCAATGGCAGCGCCGTTGGTTTTACCTGACGAATCGTTCGTTTTAAAGAAATCGTTTTAAAGTTTCCAGCAATTTTTCTTTTTCAATAGGTTTGGTCAGAAAGTCGTTCATGCCCGCAGCCAAACATTTTTCGCGTTCTTCCTGCAATGCACCAGCAGTGAGGGCAATTATGGGAGTAGTTTTAGATGTATTAATCTCCAATTTCCTAATTTCAATAGTAGCACTTAAGCCATCCATTTCGGGCATTTGCATGTCCATGAGTATCAAATCAGGCGTTTCATCTTTCCATTTGGCAATGGCTTCAACACCATTTTCGGCTTCAATAATTGTAATATTGGGAATGAGTTTTGTGAGCAAAAATTTAACCAGCAACATATTCATGGCTACATCTTCAGCTACAAGTATTTTAATAGTTGTTGTAGTTTTATCATTTGTAGCTGCTACGGTTTTGGTTGTAGGTAGTAAAGGCAATTTTATATTTTTAATATAATTGTATAACTCTTCCGATTTTACGGGTTTGGTGAGCATAAATTGCACCTGATATGTTTCGCATTTTTTGTGCAGTTCAGCATCGTCGGACGATGAATGTAGTAGAATTACTGGGAGCTGGTCGGCGGAAAGCATTAACCGTTCACGAAGGTATTGAATAGTTTCAATTCCATCCATTTCGGGAATGTGATAATCGCAAATAAAAATATCAAAATTTTTGTCGGTACGGAGCGTGTCAATAGCTTGTTGTCCGCTTTCTACGCAAACACTCTGCAAGCCCCAGTAAGTCAAGGTGTGCTCCAAAATCATGCGGTTGTGCCTGTTATCGTCCAACACCAAACAGCGATAAATGGCTTTCATTGCCAATGCTTCAGGCTGCTCGGCATACTCAATTTTTGTTTCGATATCAAAATTAAATGTTGTGCCCATTCCTGGCTCGCTCTCAATTTCTATTTTGCTATTTAGCTTGTTGGCAATCATTTGTGATATAACAAGACCCAAGCCAGTGCCCCCATATTTACGCGTAACACTGCTGTCGGCTTGACTAAAAACCTTAAACAATTTGCTTCGCTGCGCCACGGAGATTCCAATGCCAGTATCACGCACCGAAAAGCTGAATTTTCCGTAGTTGCCTTCGGTATTTTCATAGCTTACTTTTAATTCTATTTCTCCTTTTTCGGTAAATTTCACGGCATTTCCCATCAGGTTTGCCAATATTTGCTTTAACCGAACAGCATCCGTGTACGCATAACGAGGTATATTGGGTGCAATGTTGAGCAGAAGTTCTAATTTCTTTTTATCAGCCGAAAATTTAATTATATCGGCACTCTGATTAAGTAAATCAATGATATCTGTTTTAATAATTTCGAGTTCCATCATGCCGGCTTCTATTTTCGAAAAATCCAGAATATCGTTAATGATACCCAATAAATTTCTTCCAGAGGCATTTGCATTTTTTACATACTGAAATTGAACAGCTGTGAGCGGCGTACTTTGAAGCAATTCGGTAAAACCAATTACACCATTGAGAGGTGTACGAATTTCGTGGCTCATATTAGCCAAAAATTCCGATTTAGCTTTGTTAGCTTGTTCGGCTAAAGTTTTGGCAACTCGAAGCTCACTTTCGGATTGTTGTAAATCTTTTCGGGCATTGTTAATGGTTCGAATTATTGACAAAAAAAGAAATATAATAATTAAAATAACTAAAAGCAAACTGCCTATTATGATTAGATTCGATTCATTTTGACTTTGCCACAGCGAATCTGTATTTATCGAAAAAACGATACCCGTTTTCTTCCCTAAAATATTTATTGGATAAAAAGCCGAATAGGCATTCACTTTTCCATCAAACTCAATGGTATGTTGCTTGGATGATGCCAGATTTTCGTTCAAGTTTTTAGTAAAGTCAACAGTTGCCTTTGTTTTAAAATTTGAGGGCTGCCATACCGAATTATGTTCGCTGTATTTCATTGCTATAATGGTACCTGTGCTGTCGATAGCCCAATACCACGAATTTTTTCCGATATAAAACTTATCGAAATTGGACGCAATAAAACTTTGCATATCAAGGTTGAAATAAATATTAGCAACCACCTGACCGTTAAAATTACGAACGGGCTGTATATAACTAACCTGATTAGCAAGCTGTTGAAGTTGTGGCTGATGCACTAAATTTTGAAGCGTATCGTACTGAATGGGGGGCGTTAATGTAAAGTAATTCTCTTTATTTCGCACAAACCTGCGGTAGGTTTGCCTCGAACAAACAGTAACTCCCGAAACAAGCATTTGATTGTGCGAATAAAATCGACGGATACGTTTTATCTCGTCGTCGATGTATTTCATGCGTATTTCGGCTGAAAATGCCGTGGCATTTGGGTGTAAAAAATACTGAAACTCACGGTTGGCAAATTCAAATTTTACCGATTCTTCGAAATCAGCCGAAGAACTTTCGATACTTTTTCCACAAAGTAAAATTTGTTTATTGATAAAATCGGCTGTTTCTTTTCGTTGGTTACTGCTTAGTTTTACGAATTGCCAAACAGATAACGATAAAAATATTGCTATTAATACAATAGGAATATATAATTGCTTTTTCATAGTATAATTTCTAACAAATACCAATTCAACTCAGGGATGCGTACAGCAATTACTGTTGCTTTTTCTCCATTTAACTCTGTTTCAAGGACTTGTTTTTTGTTTTTTAAAATTTCGGTAGCTATGGTTCGTACATTTGCTTCGCGACTTAATGCAAGGTTGTAGCGTTCTTTGCGAAAGGTGTCCTGCTTAATTGTTTCGATGTATTTATGGTCGTACAAAGGCGGAAACGAAAGCAGGTTAATGACATCTTCCTGGGCTGTAACAATGCTTCCGCTGTTATCAATAATAATTACCATAGAGCCAATATTATCCTGCAAATAACGTTGCGTAATGGTATTGATAGTTACATCGATGCCCGGAACACCTACCATTTCGTTCTTGTAGTAAACCGGTGCAATTGCCGAAACCATCCATCCGCGTCCGGCTGGATCTACATAAGGCTCATTTACCCAAAGCGATTTCCGTTTGGGGTTGTGTTTTGCATCAGCCAAATAATAAAAATTGAAATCAGGGATATTCATTTTTGCTTCGTATTGCGAAAGTACATCGAAATAGGGGTAAATTCGGTTGTAGGAATTTTTATCGTTGTAATAAAGCTGTACAATTTCGGGGTATTTTTTTGCCAAGGCTTTAAAATTGGAATCTAATGGCTCTGTGAAATACACTATATCCTTAATGTTTTGGTTAACGGCTGTAACCCCCGAAACAAACACTGCTGAACCACCATCATTCATTGGCTTTGTAAAAACGCCATTGGCAGCCAGTTCATATTTGTTGGTTTTTATTGTTGGCAAAACTGCGTTTTGTTTGACATATAAATCTGCAATTTCTTTACCCAATATTTCGACTTCCAACCGGATGTTTTTAAAGTCATTGTCAATTTGTGTTGCTTTTGTACTTAATTGCTTTAACTTTAATTCGGAGTCTGGTTTTGTACAACTGAAAAAAGAAATTAAAATCACTATCAAAACAGGTATTGTGCTTATCGAATTTCTCATAAGATGTTCTTATTAAATGATTTGTTACAGCGAAATAGCAAAAGCCATGTAAAATTTATTGCTGTTGGGGTTAGCAGCCAAGGTAAGTTTTAATGGAAGCGAAAAAAAGTCGGTGATTTTTAGCGTTTTTTGAGCACTCACGCCTACATGGATAAATGCAAACTGCGAACTGCCGTAAAGCAAACTTTCGGTGGGCGTGAAGCCTGTAAAAATATTGTACTTTATATCATTCAGTGTTCCCAGATAATTGACCTCAACATAAGCTGATTTGTTTAATTCAGAGGCATTTGAAGCGTTGGGGTCGACAGCCGCACCATAAATTATCATGCCTCCGTACACAGTGAACGGGATTTTTTCGGAGCCATTGTAGCTTACTCCCAACTCGGCAGCATGTCCGGTTTCGGCTTTTTTGAAGTTAAAAAAATCTGGATTTAGTCCTACGTAATCGGGAAAGTACAAATCGATAAACTGTAGTGTGAATGCTTTTAACGTATATTTGGCATACATATCAATTTCTTTGAATCCACCTGCCAGTTCGTAGCTGCCCCAAGTACCTAACGTAAAACCCTTGTAACTAAGTTCTCCCCAGGGCTGCAATGCAGGTAAAGTGCCCTGTGGCAATCCGCGCCATAAATACGATGTTGTTAAATCGGCTCCTAACGACAAGCTCAATTCACTTTTATCTTCTGCCTGAATGCTGCCTACAAAGAATGCCACGAGTAATAAGATGTTTGTTTTCATACTTATTGATTTAGTTTATTGCTATGCTTCTTCAAATTTTAACATTCTACAAATGTAAATGATATAAAGTTTATTGTGTGTAAATGATTTTGTATAAATGCTGTCGCATTTTGTGGAATAATCTTGTAGCCAAAAATCGAATTTATATTGAAAGGTATCGACCGTCCAGTTATTACAAACTAATATTATACACCCCTTTGGATACAATTTGTTCGCTAATTGTTGCGTTTTTAATCTCGGTAAAGCCATTTTGCTGCCGTCCTATTTCTACCATTATTTTGTTAAATTGATAGCCCGATTCTGTTTTTTGGTGCAGTACAAGTAAAAAATAATTGGTTTCAGATTTTATGAGGGCTTCGGTTGGCACGGCATTTACGGGTGCAGACTGTGTGATAATTTCTGCTGTGACCACATTATTAGCAATTGGTTGAGTGCCATTTTCGACTTTTATAATGGCGTAACAATCGATAGACTTGGTGTCGAAGTTCACCGTTACCCCAACCGATGAAATAACTGCTGTAAGTTGATTGGCAATGCCTTGAGAACTGAAGCGAACCTCTTGTCCTTTTTTAATGCCTGAAATATCGGATGCGAAAACCGATAAAGCTAATTGAAATTGCGTGGGGTCGGTTATTTCGATAGCTGCTGTTTGCTGATTGATGTAATTGCCAATGGTGGCTTTTATGCCTGATGCATAACCACTTATGGGCGCACGAAGGATGTAAGATGACAAAAATTCTCCGTTTTCGATGTCGTGTGCCGAAAAGCCAGCTGCATGGAGTTTGAGTTGCAGGCTTTTGTAGGTGGCTTCTGCACTTTTAAAGTCGGTTTCTGCAGCAATATAGTCTTTCTCTGATACGACTTTTTCGTTGTAGAGCGATTGCAGCCGCTGATATTCGCTTTTGGAACGTTTCAATCGAGCTGTTGCTTCGGCATAGTCGCGTTGGATATCAATCACTTCGGAACCTGAAATTTCTACTAAAGCCTGATTTTTTTGCACAAATGCACCATTGCTAATATGTATTTTATTCACTACACCGGCTATGGGAACCGATACATTTGCCATACCATTGGGTTTGGATACGATAGTGCCACTACATTTTACTGTGTTCTCGAAAGTTTTGGTGCTGACCTCGGAAAGCTGCATGCCTTCGGTAGCAAACTGCTCGTTGGTAACGGTCACATAATTATTGGTAGCTGCTGGTGTGTCTTGCTTTTTGGTGCAAGCAATTAGGAAAAGCATCAAAACAGCCATGTAGTTATAATAATAAGTTCGTTTCATGGATATACTTATTTTGAAAGATAATTTAATTCGTTTACTATGCGTGAGTATTCGCTCAAATTGTTCAGATGGTCGAGTTTGAGTTGTAGGGCAGTTTCGGTGGCAGTTGCCCATTTATAAAAGTCAATTTCACCTTTATTGAAACTTGTGTTCGATATTCGGATAATTTCGTTGTACAAAAGTAAAGCCCCATTGTTGTAATAATCCACGCGATCTTTTGCATTTTGAAGTGTAGCAAGCAATGCTTTTTGCTTGGTACGAAGCATTTCCAATTCGTATGCCACATGTTGATTTTTACTCCTAAGAGCTATTTTAGATGCTTTAATTTTGGAACTGTGTGCGTTGAAAAATATTGGAATCGACACACCTGCCTCAAAACCAGGATAAATGTGTGTAGGGGTATATTTATTTGTTCCCCTAAAATAATTCAACGACAAGTCGGGCAATAATTTATTTTGCTCCGTGCGAACCTGCGCACTGCTGAGTTCTTCTTGTAGCTTGAGCCAAGCATAAGTGGCTGATGATTCGGGCGTTTGGGCTTTGTATGTCAATAGGTTTAATTCGGGCATTACTCGAAATGGTTTTTCACTCCCTATGAGTGTGCGAAGTTTTTGGTAATTATTTTCGGTCGTAATTTCAATTTCTTTGAGCTGATTGTTTACTTGCACTTGTTTCGCTTTTAGTTGCAACATTTCCAACTGGTTCGTGTAACCCGATTCGCTTTTTAGGCTTTCGTTATGGTTCATTATTACGTATAAACTATCTATTTGTTTATAAATTTTTAATTTTTCATGCAATAATTGTATTTCTATGTAGTTAATCGTAACTTCCTTGGCAACCAGTTCTTTTTTTAACTGCAATTCGGCTTGGGCTAAGCGTTGTTCGGTTTTTTTAGCTTTGCTTTCGGCACTGTACAAGGTAGGGAAACTGATAGTTTGCTGTATGCCCCACACTTTTAGTGGATAACCGTTTTCGGCTATATTATTTTGGTCAATGCCATAGCTAATATTTGTTTTGTCTATTGCCCATGCTGAGGACACAAGTGCCTGTTTTTCGTCAACGTTTAGTTGCAAGGCTTTCAGTTCTTTGCTGTTAGTCATTGCTGTGTTTATTATTTCGGCAAGGCTTCGTTCATTGGTTTGTGCCGTGAGCGTAAAAGCTGACAACAAGAGTAAGATTACCATCATACTTTCTTTGTATCGAATAATCCGAAATGGAAAAAACTCCACGCGACGCACATTGTAAAACATCTCGAAAAGAATAGGTAAAGCAATCATAGTGAGCATGGTTGATGTAATTAAACCTCCAATCACAACGGTTGCCAACGGGCGTTGCACTTCGGCACCTGCACCGTTCGAAATAGCCATCGGCAAAAATCCCATAGCAGCAGCTCCGGCTGTGAGCATTACCGGGCGAAGGCGGCTTGTGGTACCCTGAATAATGATTTCGCGCATGCTCAAATTACCCGGATGTTTCAGCTCTTTGAGGTGCTCGATAAGTACAATGCCGTTAAGCACAGCAATCCCAAACAAGGCAATAAAGCCCACACCAGCCGACACACTAAACGGCATTCCGCGTAACCAAAGCAACACAACACCACCCACCGTAGCTAATGGAATAGCCGAGAAAATCATAATGGCATCTTTGAGCGATTTGAATGCAAAGTGCAGAAAAATAAAAATAAGCAGCAAAGCTACTGGCACCGCTACCATCAAGCGGTTGGTGGCGTTTTGCAGATTCTCGAACTGACCGCCATACGAAATATAGGTTCCTGGATTGAGTTTAACCTGTGCATTTACCTTTGTTTGAATATCTTTCACTACCGATTGCAAGTCGCGGTTGCGCACATTAACACTTACCACTACCCGTCGGTGCGTGTTTTCGCGCGATATTTTGGCAGGACCTTCGGCGTACTCTATGGTAGCCAATTCAGAGAGCGGAATAAGACGTCTGTTGGGAAGGGGCACTTTCAGTTGTCGAATGTCAGCTATGTCAGTTCGATTATTCTTGTCGAAGCGCACCACCAAGTCGAAGCGCTTTTCACCCTCGAAAACAACTCCTGCTGCCTCGCCTCCAAAGGCAGTAGCCACGTAGGTATTTAGGGTTTTAATATCCACGCCATAAGCGGCAATCTTTGCGCGATTATAATCAATTTTTACTTGTGGCAAACCCGATGTTTTTTCTAAAATAATGTCGCTGGCACCGGGGATGTCGGTTATGACTTGTTTTATTTCTATCGCTTTTTGTTGGATGTAATCCAAATCATCGCCAAAAATTTTGATGGCAATGTCCGAACGTACTCCTGTGATAAGCTCGTTGAAACGCATTTCGATAGGTTGGGTAAATTCATAATCTACGCCCGGAATTGCGGATAACGCTTTTTTGAATTTATCAGCTAACTCTTCTTTGCTCTTGGCACTTGTCCACGTATCACGGGGTTTTAGTTTGATAATCATGTCTATCTCTTCCATCGACATGGGGTCGGTAGGCACTTCAGCAGCGCCAATACGGCTCACCACATTGTCCACTTCGGGAAATTTTTTTAGCAGTATTTGCTCCATTCTGGTTGTCATTTCGATGGTTTTGGTGAGCGAAGTTCCCGTCTTGAGCACTGGCTGAATAACAAAATCGCCCTCATCGAGTGTTGGTACAAACTCACCGCCTATCTGCGTAAACAAAAATCCAGTGAATAGGAGCGAAACAAGGGCAGTGCCAAGTACCTCAACTTTATGCATACACGCCCATTTGATAACGGGTAAATACGAACGGTGTGCCACATTCATGATCCAATGTGATATGTTTTTTTTGTTGGTTTTGGCTGGTTTCAAAAACAAAGCAGAAGCAACAGGTAACCAGGTCAAACCCATTATCATGGCTCCAATAATGGCAAAGCAAAACGACAAAGCCATAGGTTTAAACATTTTACCTTCAACGCCCGTAAGCGAAAGAATGGGGATAAACACAATAAGTATAATGATTTGTCCAAAAATAGCAGATTTCATCATTTTGGAAGCACCATCCACAGCAATACTATCCATCAGGTTTCGATGCTCATCGCCGCCTAAATTATCTATTCGGTGTTTATTGACGGTAATTTTTAAGGCAATAAATTCAACAATAATAACGGCACCATCGATAATTATACCAAAGTCGAGCGCACCAAGGCTCATCAAATTAGCATCTACACCAAAAATATACATCATACTAATGGTAAAAAGCAGTGCTAATGGAATCATTGAAGTAATAACCAATGCAGAACGCCAATTACCTAAAAGCAATAGTACGGTAAGCATAACTATGAATGCACCCAAAATGAGGTTTTCGGCTACTGTAAAAGTTGTTTTGGCTACCAATTCGCTCCTGTCCACAATAGGGCTAATATGAATACCTTCGGGCAAATTTTTAGCTATGAGTTCCACACGATCTTTCACTTGCCGTATCACTTCTTTCGAATTAGCGCCTTTGAGCATCATAACCTGTCCCAATATGGTCTCTCCCTTGCCATTGGTTGTAATAGCTCCATAGCGGTTGGCATGTCCGTATTTTACGGTTGCTAAGTCCTTAACAAGTATGGGTGTGGCGTTCACAGTTTTCACTACTATTTGTTCGATATCTTCTATCGATTTTACCTGACCATCGCCACGAATAAAATAGCTTTGGTTGGTTTTTTCGATATACGCTCCCCCCGAAATGCTATTATTTCCATCCAAGGCGTTGTACAATTCCACCAGCGTAATATCCATTGCTGTAAGTTTTGAAGGTTCAACCGCTACTTCGTATTGCTTGAGGTAGCCACCCCAACTGTTAATTTCTACTACCCCGTTTATGCCCGATAAGCGGCGCTTCACCACCCAATCCTGAATGGTGCGCAAATCGGTGGCTGTATATCGGTTTTCGAAGCCTTTTTCAATATCTAAGGTGTATTGATAAATTTCGCCCAAGCCGGTAGTGATAGGTCCCATTTCGGGTTCACCGAAGCCTTCGGGTATTTTCGCCGTGGCGCTTTTAATTTTTTCTGCAATAAGTTGGCGAGGAAGATAAGTGCCTAATTTTTCGTCGAACACAATGGTTACTAAGGATATACCAAACTTCGACACCGAGCGGATTTCTTTTACGCCGGGCAAGTTAGCCATCTCCATTTCAACTGGAGCCGTTATGTATTGTTCAATTTCCTGCGTCGAGAGGTTACCCGAAGTACTTATTACCTGCACCTGATTGTTGGTTATGTCGGGCACAGCACCCACCGGAATTTGAAATACTGCATACAAACCAAAAGCAGCAATGGTTAGTGTAAACAATATGATAATCAACTTATTGTTGATGCTAAAACCAATAATTTTTTCGAGCATGGCAAAGAAAATTTAATTCACAAAGTTACTCATTTACTTTAATATTTGTATAAAATATTGTAGCTTATTTATCTATACAAACGAAATTTTGTGTAATTTTGGAAAAAAAATTGACGAAATACCATTTGTATAATAAATATGAATTCATTCCTTTTTCGTGTGGCGGAAGCCTACTTTACACATTACAAGCAAGATATCTCCAATTTTACGTTTGTATTCCCAAACCGAAGAGCGGGTTTGTTTTTTCGTAAATACATTGCGCAGCTCACACCGAAACCTCTTTTTTCTCCCGAAATATGCACCATCAACGAATGTTTTGAGGCGACAAGCGAACTCCAAAATGCAGATAGGTTAAGCAATTTATTTTTAATTTATCAACTATATAAATCCGTGAGTCAAACCGACGAGAGTTTTGATGCTTTTGTGTTTTGGGGCGATATGCTGCTAACTGATTTTGACCAAGTGGACAAATATTTGGTGGATGCCAAACAACTTTTTACAAACATTACCGAACTGAACGAGATTGATAGGCTATATAATGTGTTTACTGATAGGCAAATAGAGGCTATACGCCAGTTCTGGAAAAATTTTGTTCCTGTTGTCGAAGGCAAAACGAAAGAGGAATTTATTGCTACCTGGAAAGTGTTGTACGAGCTTTATACACAGTTTCGTAATGTGCTACTTGCT
Organism: Porphyromonadaceae bacterium CG2_30_38_12; assembly: GCA_001873635.1. GTDB lineage: Bacteria > Bacteroidota > Bacteroidia > Bacteroidales > Paludibacteraceae > Paludibacter. The sequence continues at coordinate 34,500 of MNZK01000085.1, forward strand.
AAAGGCTTAGCTACCGAAGGCATGATGTGTAGGATGGTTGCCGAGCAATTGCAACAGGGCAAACAGCCAAGCTATTTTGCTGGCAAACAGTTTGTTTTTGTCGGGTTCAATGCGCTAAATCCCTGCGAAAATAAGCTTATGAGCGAACTGCAAAAATCGGGGCAGGCTGATTTTTATTGGGATTATGAAGCCGACGAACTGCGCGATGCCGAAAATCCGGCATCCCTTTTTTATGCACAAAATGTGCATGTTTTTCATTCCAAATTTAGCTTGCCTGTAGTAAAAACATCCCTGCACGACAAGCAAATTAAACTCATTGGAATTCCATCAGCGGTAGGAATGACCAACTATATACAGGACATTTTACAACAAATTTCGAACGAAAAACCAGATTCCGAATCGTGGATAAACACAGCTGTTGTGCTTCCCGACGAAAATCTTCTTTTGCCCATGCTCTACGCTTTGCCTCCAAGTATCGATAAAATTAATGTTACTATGGGCTATCCTGTAAGCGCAACACCCGTATCAGGACTTATTCACCAGTTGTTCGAACTTCACAGGCGGGCACGAGCTTCCAACAGTCGTGTTTCTTTTTATTACAAAAATGTGAGCGACATACTCAATCATCAATATGTTTCGACTCTGTGTAACGCTCACGCTCAACTTATTTTACGTAATATATTGAATTACAATAAAATATATATTGATAGTACTGAATTGCAAAGTAATACTTTGCTGCAAGCTATTTTTCACGAAGTTGATACAAGTGTTTCATTTACAGCTTATTTGTTACATATACTTCGCCTGTTGCAAAGTGGCTGGAAACAACTCGATACCGAGGAGCATAGCCACCAGCTTGAGTGTGATTTTCTGTATCAGTATTACCTCACTATCAATCGCATTCAGGAAATTATTGCCGAAAAGAGTAACGATGTGGAATTGAGCATGGATACATTAGCGCGTTTAATTCAGCAACTTACGGCTTCTATTACCATTCCATTTGTTGGCGAACCGCTTGATGGGCTTCAAATTATGGGAGTGTTGGAATCTCGTGGTTTAGATTTCGACCATCTGATTATTCCTTCTTTCAACGAAGGCGTTTTCCCAAAAAAAACGGCTGCACATAGCTTTATTCCCTACAGCTTGAGCAAAGGTTTCGGGTTGCCAACTTTTGAACATCAGGATGCCATAGCTTCCTACAATTTTTATCGCTTGCTGCATCGGGCTAAGCATATTTATTTGCTTTACGACACGCGTACCGATACGAACAAATCGGGTGAAATGAGTCGCTATGTGCATCAGTTAAATTATCATTATGGCGTTAAGATTGAAAACATTGACCTCAATTACGATATGTCTTACCCTGAAACTAAACCTGTTCAGGTTATCAAAACCCCCGAAATTATTGCCAAATTTCAGTCTTTTTTTCGCGATGACGAGGCTGCTAAATATCTTTCACCAAGTTCCATTAAAACCTATATCGAATGCCCGTTACAGTTTTATTTGTCGCGCATCGAAAACATAAACAAAACTGACGAAGTACTCGACAAGGTTGAGGAAAGTATGTTTGGTACCTTGTTTCATGAGGTTATGGAGTATATTTACAAACCGCTCTCAGGGAAGTTGGTTAGCGCTGAAACTATCGAGGCTATCATAAAAAATCAATTGCTCGTTGATAAATATATACAGAAAGCCTTCTCTCGTAAATTCTTCAAAAAACAAAACGATGAGTTAGTGTCTTTGGAAGGAGGCAATTTGCTGATTGCAAGTGTTATCCGAAAATATGTACTGAAAGTGCTCGAAGCCGATAAAAACTATGCACCTTTCACTTTGCTCGGCGCCGAAATTAAAATGAATACACAACTTGATACGCGCTTTGGTAAGGTTAATATCTATGGTGTGATTGACCGAATAGATAAAAAAGAAGGCAGCGTGCGGATTTTGGACTATAAATCGGGCGCTGGCAATTTGAATTTTAACACCCTAACATCTGTTTTTGAACACAACAACGATAAACGACCAAAATATGTGTTACAAACACTTTTGTATGGCATGCTGTTCAAAGCCAACGATGCAAACCAGCTTGTATCTCAAAATCAAGCTATTGTACCGGGTATTATTTACCTGCGCGAAATATTTAAAGACTCATATTCCACAGCTTTATACAATAAACTCCTTAAAGCCCATGTGGATTCTTATACTAATTTAGAGGTCGAATTTGTGGAACATCTAAAGCTTTGTGTGGAAGAAATTTTTGATCCCTCCATTCCTTTTTTTCAATCCGAAAGTATCGAACCATGCAAGTATTGCTCGTTTACGGGTATTTGTAACCGTTAAATTGAACCTTTCAATATTATTGTCTATCTTTGTACACGCTAAAAATTGAGTTCAAAAAGAAATATGCGACAAATTATTATTGCTGACAACCAGGATATTACCAATGCAGGCTTGCGTTACATCTTGCTTAATATGGGCTTTAAGGACGAAATTGAATTAGCCCAAAGCAAAATGGAACTGATGACGATGCTCGAAAAAAATAACAATCCCCTTGTTATTTTAGATTTTGCTTTGTTCGACTTTCAATCTACAAACGAATTGATAATTGCTGCAAATCGCTATGGTAATGTGGACTGGGTTTTATTTTCGGAAGATTTGAACGATGAGTTTCTAACTTCCGTACTCTACAATACTAACAATATGAGTGTGCTGCTGAAAAATAATTCGTCAGACGAAATTCAGATGGCTATCAAAGAGGCACTCAAAGGCAGACGTTTTATTTGCAGCTATGTGAGTAATATATTGTTAGATAATTCAAAAAAAAATGTGCAGCAGCCAACCGCTATCAAACTTACAACGACAGAAATAGAAATATTACGCGAAATTGCTTTGGGAAAAACGACCAAAGAAATTGCCAATTTGCGTTTTGTGAGCTCGCATACCATCATGACGCACCGCAAAAATATTTTTCGTAAACTTCACGTAAATACGATTCACGAAGCTACCAAATACGCCATGCGTGCAGGGCTTGTGGATATGGCTGAGTATTACATTTAATTTTAACCCTACATGAACATTGCAGCTTTATTATCCGGTGGCGTAGATAGCTCGGTGGTAGTACACTTGCTCAAAGAAGCCGGCTACACTCCCACTTTGTTTTATATCAAAATAGGTATGGACGATGACGAATTGCTGCATTGTAGCTCCGAAGAAGACATTGAAATGGCGTCCCTCATTGCTCGTAAATACGGTTGCCGGCTCGAAGTCATTGACCTGCATGCTGATTACTGGGAAAACGTGGTCGATTATACCATCCGCAAAGTGCAACAAGGGCTCACACCAAACCCCGATGTGATGTGCAACAAGCTCATTAAATTTGGCGTTTTTGAGCAACGAGTAGGTAGAGATTTCGACAAAACAGCCACCGGTCATTATGCTACAACGCTCCTCAAAGATGGCAAAACATACCTCGGAACGGCATTAGACCCCGTGAAAGACCAAACCGATTTTTTGGCACAAATCAATTATTTGCAAGTTTCAAAACTCATGTTTCCAATTGGCAATTTAATGAAGAGCCAGGTGCGCGCTATTGCCTCTGCTGCCAACCTACCCAGTGCCAAAAGGCAAGATAGCCAAGGCATTTGTTTCTTGGGAAAAGTAAATTACAACGACTTCATTCGTCGCTATTTAGGCGAAAAAGTGGGTCCAGTGGTCGATCTCGAAACTGGAAAAGTGCTCGGAAGTCACAAAGGTTATTGGTTTCACACCGTAGGGCAGCGCAAAGGATTAGGGCTTTCGGGTGGTCCGTGGTATGTCATTCGCAAAGATGTGGATGCCAATATTGTGTGGGTTTCCAAGGGCTTTGATACCGAAAAGCAATATGGCAATGCTTTTTCGATGCACGATTTTCACTTTATAACCGAAAATCCTTGGATAGAAACTACAACTCCTACCGATATTACCTTCAAAATACGGCATACCCCCGATTTTACATCGGGACGAATTGTTAAAATTGATGATGGCTTTCAAATTTTTTCTTCCGAAAAATTGCAAGGCATTGCGCCCGGTCAGTTTGGTGTGGTGTACGACGCCGATGCCAAAATATGTATTGGTAGCGGCGAAATAAAGTCTTTTTAGTACCTCGCGTTTCAATCATCTTGTTCATAACTTTGGTTGAATAGTAAGTTAGAATATGGTTTTAATGAATAGATTGTTTATAAATATTCATTGTTTTGTAATGATTATTAACGCAAGATGGCATATATTTGCACCCGATTTAAAACAAGCTTTGTGATAAGGCTATATTAAATACTCTTTTAAAATTATTTTTAAGTATAATTCACAAAAAACAAAAATTGATTTTATGATGAAACGAATGTTTTATTTAGCAGTAGCAGTCATTTTAACGATTTCTGCAACTTTAAATGCCCAAGTAACCACTTCGGGCATTAGTGGAAAAGTAACTTCAGGCAATGAAGCAATTATTGGGGCGACTGTAGTGGCAACACATACACTTTCGGGATCAACTTATGGTACTGTATCTAATGCAGATGGTCGATTTAACTTACAAGGATTACGGTCTGGAGGTCCTTATAAGGTTGAAGTCAGCTATGTTGGATACGTAAAAAATATTTACACTGACATAACACTTTATCTTGGAGAATCATTTAATTTGAATTCAATATTAAAGGAAAGTGCGGTAGATATTTCTGAAATAACCATTGTTGGAGACAAACCGTCTAAGTTCGGCACTAACAAAACGGGCGCTTCTACAAATATTTCGCAAGAACAAATGAAAATGTTGCCAACAATTTCGAGAAGCTTTAGTGATTTTACTCGATTATCTCCCTATTCGGGAGCAAATAATTCTTTTGGTGGTCATGATGGTCGATTAAACAATGTTACTATTGATGGTGCAAATTTCAACAATAACTTTGGATTAAGTTCAGCATTGCCTGGAGGTGGAAATCCTATTTCTATTGATGCTATTGAAGAATTACAAATTACTATTGCTCCTTACGATGTAAAACAAGCAAATTTTGTAGGAGCTGGTATTAATGCTATTACTAAAAGTGGTACGAATACAGTTAAGGGTACAGCATATTCCTATCAACGCAATCAGAATTTGAGAGGAAATAAAGTTGCGGATTTTGATTTAGGATCACGTACTACTGACTCAAAATCTACCTTTGGTTTTAGCATTGGAGCTCCAATTATTAAAAACAAATTATTTTTGTTTGTAAATGCTGAAACAGAAAACTCTCCAAAACCAATTCACATTTGGCAATTATCTACAGATGGTATTGCTAATGCAGATGCAAATATTTCAAGAGTTACTGCCAATGATATGGAGGCCTTCAAAACTGCTCTTGCTGCTTACGGATATAATCCAGGTTCTTACACTGATTATAGTGGAGGAGAACTTAATAATAAAATTTTAGCTCGTTTGGATTGGAATGTCAACGATAAAAATAAATTTACTATTCGATATAATTACACCAAAAATGTTGCTGATGTTGCTACAAACGCTACTTCGACTGCGGGAACTAAAATGACTTCTGGTCGTATATCTAAAAACGCGATGGCTTTTAGAAATAACTCTTATTCAGTGGACAATCTTGTCAATTCATTAACTGCAGAGTTAAACACCAAGATTAATTCAAATATGTCCAACCAATTGTTGGGTACTTATACTATGATTCGTGATATCCGCGGTTCATTATCCGATCCATTCCCACATATTGATATTATGAAAGATGGAGATGCTTTTATGTCAGCTGGTTACGAGCTGTTTTCATGGAACAATGGGGTTAAAAACAATGTAATGAATATTACAAATAACTTGACTTATAATGTAAAATCGCATAAAATTACTGCTGGTTTAAGCTATGAAAATCAATATGTTGCTAATTCATTCCAGCGTTATGGTACTGGCTACTATCGTTTTAAGAGTCTTGCAGACTTTCAAAACGGAGTTGCACCTGAGTCTTGGGGATTAACTTATGGATATAATGGTGAATTAAATCCTGTAGCTGATTTACGTTTTGGTCAAGCATCGGTATATGTTCAAGATGAGTGGGATGTTAACTCTAAATTAAAACTTACTATCGGTATTCGTGGTGATTATAATATGTATCTCAACGATTTAGTTGAAAATACAGAAATTTCAAAACTTACATTTTTAGATAATAGAAAAATTAATACTGGTTTATGGCCTACATCAAAATTGCTTGCATCGCCACGTGTTGGTTTTACCTATGATGTTTTTGGTGATAGAACGTTAAAATTCAGGGGCGGAACAGGCATTTTTACAGGTAGAATTCCGTTGGTTTTCTTTACCAACATGCCCACAAATGGTGGAATGGTTCAAAATACTGTTATTAGAAAAGATGGAAGTGCTGATTTAGCAAAATTGATTGTTAATGGTAAGATTATTACTGATGTTAATCAGATGGTAAGTGCATTAGGTTTACCAACAACTGCCACTGCTGCATTACCAAGTTCTATTGCGGCTGTTGACCCTGACTTTAAATTACCACAAGTTTGGAAAAGCTCATTCGCAGTTGATTATCAATTTCCATTATCTTTTCCTATGAGTATTACTTTTGAAGGTATGTATTCAAAAGATATAAATGCAGTAACTCAAATAAATGTAAATATGCCTGACCCAGCAGCTTCAGATTTTAAAAGATTTTCTGGAAAGGATAACAGATACATTTATGCTTCAAAACAAATCTATGAAAACGTAAAAGATGCTGAAATTTTAGTCAATACAGATAAGGGCTACGGTTACAATCTAAACTCAATATTAACTGCTGAACCAATTGAAAATTTAAAAGCTATGTTTGCTTATACACATACTGTTGTGAAAGAAATTTCAGGAAATCCGGGTGCACAAGCTAATTCTGCCTGGCAAAATCAAGCTTCTATTGATGGACCAAACGAATTAGGATTGCAGAATTCACAATATGTAACTCCAAATAAAGTGATTGGCTCGTTAACTTATTCAATCAATTATGCGAAGTTTTTTGCAACTAATATTGGTATTTATTATGCCGGATATAATTCAGGCAATTATAGTTGGATTTATTCAAGTGATATGAATCAAGATGGTGTTAACAATGATTTAATGTTTATTCCTGCTGCTAAAGAAGATATAAAGTTCGTTGATAAAAATGGTTTTACTGCTGCTCAACAAGCTGATGCATTTTGGGATTTTATTAATCAAGATCCATATTTAAGTAAAAATAAAGGTAAATATGCCGAAGCTTATTCAGCTGTTTTGCCTTGGGTTAATAGATTTGATTTAAAAATATCTGAAGATATCAAAGTGAAAGTTGGAAAAACTTTTAATGTTCTTCAATTTAGTTTGGATATTCTAAATGTTGGTAATTTTATCAATAATTCATGGGGGGTTACAAAAACTTCATCTCCTTCTAATTATGGTAAAATACTTAAGTATGATAGTAAAGATCCTGAAAATGTTCCTTCGTATTCAATGTATTACGCAACTATTAATGGTGTGAAAACATTACCTACAAGTTCATTTAGTAATTACAATGCGACATCCAATGTTTGGCAACTGCAACTTGGATTAAAATATATCTTTAATTAATCCCTTGTTCTTGTCCCTATTTATTTTTGAAAGGCTATCCAAACTATTTGGGTAGCCTTTTTTCTCTCTATACCTTTTTATTACGGAAAAATTTCCATAATAATGTTGTTTTTCTTGGTAATGAGCATGATAAATTGTAAATTTGCAGCCGCTTAGAAAATTTCAAAAAAAACGTATAGTATGGCAGAAAAAAAATTAAATTTATTCACTGAATTTCCATCCGTTACTACCCAGCAATGGATGGATAAAATCACCGCCGACCTGAAAGGTGCCGATTTTGACAAAAGGCTCGTATGGAAAACAAACGAGGGCTTTGCTGTAAAGCCTTTTTATCGAGCAGAAGACATTGAAAGCCTGAAAACAACCGATGTTGTGCCAGGAAAATTTCCTTACGTTCGGGGTACAAAACCCAATAACGATTGGTATGTACGTCAGGATATTGAAGTAACCGACGTGAAACAAGCCAATGCAGTAGCACTTGATGTGCTGTGCAAAGGAGCAACTTCGTTAGGCTTTAAACTTCAAAAGAAAGATTTAAGTTCTGATTTTATCGCAACCTTATTGAAAAATATTGCCGCAAATTGTGTGGAGCTTAATTTTTCTATTTGTGTAAGCCGTGCGGCAGATTTAGCCTCTATCCTGACTGACTATTTTAAGTCGCAAAACATTGACACAAGCAAATTAGAAGGTTCAATAAATTTTGATCCCATGAATCGTATGTTGCTATCAGGCAAGGAACTTTCCAAAGAAGATATTTTTGTCCGAGCAAAAGCAACCATTCAAGCGTCATTAGATTTGCCAAAATATCGGGTCATTGGGGTAAACGCCATTACATTAAGCAATGCTGGAGCCTTTGATGCTCAAGAGTTGGGTTATGCCTTGGCTTGGGGAAATCAATACCTTTCGATGATGATTGAAGCCGGTATTGAGCCCTCAATTGCTGCTAAAAAAATTAAATTTAATTTTGGTGTAGGTGGCAACTATTTTATGGAAATTGCTAAATTTCGTGCGGCCAAACTCCTTTGGGCAAATGTGGTGGATGCCTATCAGCCTAAATGCTTGAAAGATACTTGTTCGCATACCGTAGATGGCTTTTGTAAATGTGCAGCAAAAATGTACATTCATGCCGAAACTTCGACATTCAACAAAACTATTTTCGATGCCAATGTAAACATGCTTCGTACCCAAACCGAAGCTATGAGTGCAACCTTAGGTGGAGTAAATTCACTTACCGTTACTCCTTACGATGCTACTTACAAAACGGCGGACGAATTTTCGGAACGAATTGCCCGCAATCAACAACTGTTATTAAAAGAAGAATGTCATTTTGATAAAGTAGCTGACCCTGCTGCTGGTTCATATTACATTGAAACTTTGACCAACGAATTAGCTGCTCAGGCTTGGAAATTATTTCTTGATGTTGAGGATAACGGCGGTTTCTTTGATGCTATCACTTCGGGTTCTGCTCAAAAAGTTATAAAATCAACTGCTTCAAACCGCTTGAAAGCCGTTTCGAGCCGTCGTGAAGTTTTACTGGGTACGAATCAGTTTCCGAATTTTAACGAAGTTGGTGCAGCTAAAATAACTTTTGCTCAGGCAGCTGACTGTGGTTGCGACCATAGCGGAACTGAAAAACTATTACCTGTTCGTGGTGCTACGGAATTTGAAGCTTTACGCTTTGCTACCGAAGCTGCTGCTAAACGTCCGAAAGCGTTTATGCTAACCATTGGAAACTTAAATATGCGTTTGGCGCGTGCTCAGTTCTCGTGTAACTTTTTTGCTTGTGCTGGTTACGAAGTGATTGATAATCTTGGTTTCAAAACCGTGGAAGAAGGTGTAAGCGCTGCTCTGGAAGCAAATGCCAACATTATTGTACTTTGCTCAAGCGACGACGAATATGCTGAACTTGCCCCTGCGGCTTACGAAGTTTCAAAAGGAAAAGCAATTCTTGTTGTTGCCGGAGCTCCTGCTTGTGCCGATGAGTTAAGAGCGATTGGTATCGAACATTTTGTAAATGTAAAATCGAATGTGCTGGAAACATTGAAAGGTTTTAATTCGAAATTATTTTAAACACGGAGACACAAAGACACAAAGTAAATGAATAAAGAAGAGTTAGATAATATTGGAACTAAAATTGTGGATGCAGCATATTGCGTACATAAAGAATTTGGACCAGGATTATTAGAGTCTGTTTATGAATTTTGCTTGATAGAAGAATTGAAGTCAAGGAACTTAACTGTAAATAGTCAAGTAAGATTGCCATTAAATTATAAAGGTAAGACTTTGAACAAAGAATTTATAATTGACCTTTTGGTTGAAAATGAAATTATTATTGAACTAAAAGCAGTTGAATTTGTACTGCCAGTACATGAAGTTCAACTACTTACTTATATGAAACTTGCCGATAAAAAACTTGGATATTTGATTAATTTCAATGTTCCATTAATAAAAGACGGCATACAACGTAAAATACATGGCTACTTCTAATAATTAAAACACGAAGACACAGAGATACCAAGTTAATATTAAAAAACCGTGTCTTAGTGTCTCCGTGTTTAAAAAATTGTCTTTGCGTTCACAAAAACATATTAAAAAAAATGAAACCAAATTTTAAAGATATAAATATCAAAGAAATTTCAAACATAGGCACAGCTCCTAAAGTTGAAAGTACATGGTTGACTCCTGAGCTTATTCCGGTGAAACCATTTTATACAAAAGAAGATATTGCCGGCATGGAGCATTTGAACTATGCTGCCGGTCTTCCTCCATACTTGCGCGGACCTTACTCGGTAATGTACGCTATGCAGCCTTGGACTATCCGTCAGTATGCCGGATTCTCTACTGCTGAAGAATCCAATGCTTTCTACCGTCGCAACTTAGCTGCCGGACAAAAAGGTCTTTCAGTAGCGTTCGATTTAGCTACGCACCGTGGCTACGATGCCGATCACGAACGTGTGGTGGGCGATGTGGGTAAAGCGGGCGTGTCTATCTGTTCGGTTGAAGATATGAAAGTTTTGTTCGATGGTATTCCATTGAATAAAATGTCGGTGTCGATGACCATGAACGGTGCTGTGCTTCCTATTCTTGCGTTTTACATCAATGCAGGTTTAGAGCAAGGTGCTAAATTAGAAGAAATGGCCGGAACTATCCAAAACGATATTTTAAAAGAATTCATGGTGCGCAATACCTATATTTATCCACCAAAATTCTCGATGAAAATTATTGCTGATATTTTTGAGTTTACATCGAAAAAAATGCCGAAGTTCAATTCAATTTCTATTTCGGGTTACCACATGCAGGAAGCTGGTGCAACTGCCGATATTGAATTGGCTTACACCTTAGCCGATGGGCTTGAATACCTTCGTGCCGGCGTAAATGCAGGTATGGATATCGACTCGTTCGCTCCACGTTTGTCATTTTTCTGGGCTATCGGTATGAATCACTTTATGGAAATTGCCAAAATGCGTGCTGCACGTATGTTGTGGGCAAAAATCGTAAAACAATTCAATCCTAAAAACCCAAAATCATTGGCATTGCGTACACACTCGCAAACTTCAGGTTGGTCATTGACCGAGCAAGATCCGTTCAACAACGTGGGTCGTACTTGTATCGAAGCAATGGCTGCTGCTTTGGGTCACACACAATCGCTTCACACCAATGCGTTGGATGAAGCTATCGCGTTGCCAACCGATTTCTCGGCTCGTATTGCTCGTAACACACAAATCTACATTCAACAGGAAACTGATATTTGCCGTGAGGTTGACCCTTGGGCTGGTTCATACTACGTTGAATCTTTGACGAACGAATTGGCTGAAAAAGCATGGGCGTTGATCGAAGAAGTAGAAAAATTAGGCGGTATGGCTGCGGCTATCGAAACTGGTGTTCCCAAAATGCGTATCGAAGAAGCTTCTGCACGCACACAAGCTCGTATCGACTCGGGAAATCAAATTATTGTGGGTGTAAACCAATATCGTTTGGAAAAAGAAGACCCCATTGATATTTTGGAAGTCGATAACACAGCTGTTCGTATTCAACAAATCGAACGTTTGAAACAATTGCGTGCTAATCGCAATGAAGCTGATGTGCAGGCTGCTTTGGCTGCCATTACCGAATGTGCCCGTACCGGAAACGGTAACTTGTTAGAATTAGCCGTTGAAGCTGCCCGCGTGCGGGCTTCATTGGGAGAAATATCAGATGCCTGCGAAGCAGTGGCAGGTCGTTATAAAGCAACTATTAGAACAATTTCAGGCGTGTATTCATCAGAAACTAAAAACGATGCAAATTTCCAACGTGCTTGCGAGCTTACCGAGAAATTTGCCCAAAAAGAAGGTCGTCGTCCCCGCATTATGATTGCTAAAATGGGTCAGGATGGACATGATCGTGGTGCTAAAGTTGTAGCAACGGGCTATGCCGATTGCGGATTCGATGTGGACATGGGACCCTTGTTCCAAACACCTGCCGAAGCCGCCAAACAAGCTGTTGAAAACGATGTTCACGTGTTGGGCGTTTCGTCATTGGCTGCCGGTCATAAAACATTGATTCCACAAGTTATGGACGAATTGAAAAAACTTGGTCGCGAAGATATTATTGTAATTGCAGGTGGAGTTATTCCGGCGCAAGACTACGATTATCTGTACAAAGCGGGTGTTGCAGCCATTTTTGGCCCAGGTTCTCCTGTAACTAAAGCAGCTTGTACTATTTTGGATATTTTGTTGGAAGAATAAAACTGCCCCCTAACCCCCTAAAGGGGCTTAAAGAAAGAAAAAACGGACTTAGCTCGATTAGGAGGTGAGTCCGTTTTTTTTTCTTATTTGCAAAAAAATATCTTCAAAATATTTCAATATCATTAAACATTTTACATCTTTGTACTATGAAACGAACAATTATAACTTTTGAAGCATATTTTGAAGATTTCATCGCGGATTGTGTTGGTGAATAATGGCTGCGAAATAAAACAAAACCTAAGACAATCAAGAATATAAAGTGGTCAATATGCTCCGAAATAGCGATAAATCGCACGCTAAAAAGCAACTAAAATATCAATACACGCGACCAAAGTGGTCAACATGCTCCGACATCCCGAATGCTTCGGGGGCAAAAAGCGCTGAATGTTTGATTAAAACAAAACTGGTCAGCATGCTCCGAAATAACGGTGACAGTGAGCCAATAAATTGCTTTTTCTTGCTTGCTAAATCAGCAAAATCGAATATTTATTTTCTTTGATTGTAAAAAGTGGTCAGTATCCGCCGTAATGTCAGTAAAATCTATTGATTCTAATGCTCAATTCGTGCAGATTTTGTTTCGGTCGAAAGTGGTCAGTATGCTCCGTTTTATCCAATTGGTCCAACTATAGCGACAAATAATTCAGTCGATTGGTCTATTATTGCCCAAATTATTGTTGCTATTAAATAAATAGCATTTAATGCTAGCATTATTAGTGTTTGTAATATTCTTGACTATGCAAGAATGGCAATATTTCTACTTTAATTTTTATTGTTTTCTTCTTTTTGAG
>MNZK01000095.1 GCA_001873635.1 Porphyromonadaceae bacterium CG2_30_38_12
GAGCGAACTGCCATTATTTACTCACTCATGGGTACTTGTATGGCCAACAATGTAAATCCACAAGAATGGCTCACCGATGTACTGAACCGTATCCAAGATCACAACATCCAAAAACTCCACGAGCTATTACCGCATAACTGGAAATTGAACAAAAAATAATTCAATCAGCAACTAAATTGAAAACCCCATAAAACAGATGTCAAATCTGATTTATGGGATTTTTTATGCTGATGGATATGTAGATGGTGGAAGGGATACTGTGTACTGGCTGCTTTTATTGCAGCGAACTAACAAACTATCAGATATTGAATATGAAGGCTAAGAACGAAAAGAGGGGTTTGTATGCTGTTGTAGATAATTACTGAAACAAATAATTGAAATACTGAAACAAAATAATGAGAGAATTGAAAAATGTTTCAGTAATGTTTCAGTAGACAAAAAATAAACCTCGACAACTTGCTGTTATACAGCTTGTTATCGAGGTTTAAAAGTACCCAGAGCCGGGATCGAACCGGCATGGAAGTGAATCCACTGGTGTTTGAGACCAGCGCGTCTACCAATTCCGCCATCTGGGCAATTGCGGTGCAAAGGTAATTTATTTTTTCATATTAACAAATAGTTCTTGTTGTTTTTTTTCAGTTTGTCCATTTGTAAACAGGAAGGCATACCTTATGAAGAAAAAATGTGTAATTAAAAGAACATTCGCTATTAAATAATGACTTATTTACTATCTTTGCAACTCAAAAAAAAAATTAAAACCATTTGTAAGGTTCACCATCATGATTAAAATTACATTCCCTGACGGCTCGATGCGCGATTTTGCTAAAAACATCACCGGACAACAATTGGCTGAGAGTATCAGCTCACGTTTAGCACAAGAAGTGCTTGCGATAACTGTCAATGGACAAATTTGGGATTTAAGTCGTCCCATCAGTTCCGATGCCTCTATAAAGCTTCATAAGTGGGAGGACGAAGAAGGAAAACATGCTTATTGGCATTCGTCTGCTCATTTAATGGCAGAAGCCTTGCAGGCGCTTTATCCTGGGATCAAATTTGGCATTGGTCCAGCAATCGAAAACGGTTTTTACTACGATGTAGATCCAGGAACTGCCGTTATCAAAGAAGGAGATTTGCCTACTATTGAAGCTAAAATGATAGAGCTTACAACCCGAAAAGCACTTATCACTCGCAGCGACATTAGCAAAGCTGATGCACTCAAAAAGTTTCAAGACAAAGGAGATGAGTACAAAGTAGAGCTTATCAACGATTTGACCGATGGTACGATAACACTTTATTCGCAAGGCGATTTCACCGATTTGTGTCGCGGTCCACACGTAACAAATACAGGCGAAATTAAAGCTATCAAATTATTAAGCGTGGCTGGCGCTTACTGGCGTGGCGACGAGAAACGCAAACAATTAACACGTATCTATGGTATCACATTTCCTAAAAAGAAAATGCTTGATGAATATTTACAGCTGTTGGAAGAAGCAAAAAAACGCGACCATCGTAAAATCGGTAAAGAATTAGAACTCTTTATGTTTTCGGAAATGGTGGGTAAAGGTCTTCCAATGTGGTTACCTCGCGGAACGGCATTACGCTTGCGTTTGGAGGATTTCCTGAAAAAAATTCAGAAACGCTTTGATTACGAACAAGTAATGACTCCTCATATTGGCAACAAGCAACTTTACGTAACTTCGGGGCACTATGCTAAGTATGGCAAAGACTCGTTTCAGCCTATCCACACACCCGAAGAAGGTGAAGAGTATTTACTAAAACCTATGAATTGCCCGCATCACTGCGAAATTTACAAATTTAAACCACGTTCGTACAAAGACTTACCCGTTCGGTTGGCTGAATTTGGTACTGTGTATCGTTATGAGCAAAGCGGTGAGTTACATGGACTTACCCGCGTACGTAGTTTCACGCAGGATGATGCACACATTTTTTGTCGCCCTGATCAGGTGAAAGATGAATTTTTGAAAGTAATGGATATTATTTTTATTATTTTCAATGCCTTAGAATTTGAAAATTTTGAAGCACAAATATCATTGCGCGACCCCAACAACAAAGAAAAATATATTGGTTCCGACGAAAATTGGGAAAAAGCAGAACGTGCCATAGTTGAAGCTTGTCAGGAAAAAGGTTTAAAGGCTAAGATTGAAACTGGCGAAGCGGCCTTTTACGGACCGAAACTCGACTTTATGGTTCGCGACGCTATAGGCAGAAAATGGCAATTAGGTACTATTCAAGTTGATTATAATTTGCCTGAACGTTTTGAATTAGAATATACGGGCGAAGATAATGCAAAACATCGTCCGGTAATGATTCACCGTGCACCATTTGGTTCGATGGAACGTTTTGTAGCTGTGCTCATTGAACACACTGCTGGAAAATTCCCATTATGGCTCACGCCCGACCAAGTAGTGATTTTACCTATCAGCGAAAAATTCAACGAGTATGCTTACGAAGTGGCTAAGCAACTGAATGCACAAGATGTGCGCGTACAAATAGATGATCGCAACGAAAAAATTGGACGAAAGATTAGAGATAATGAATTAAAACGAATTCCGTTTATGCTCGTTGTAGGCGAAAAAGAAGCTGAGAATAAGGTAGTTGCTGTTCGTAAGCAGGGCGAAGGTGACAAAGGATCTATGACTGTTGATGCCTTTGCAAGCATGATAAACGATGAAGTAAATGCTTTGGTCAATAAATTTAACGCCTAAGTAAACTTATCTTTCTGCAGATTTCACAAAAAAAAAGCTATCAAAATTCGATTGATAGCTTTTTTTTTTGTGAAATTGTGCCAACATATTTTACTCAAACATATTTCGTACTCGCGAAAAGAAATCGCGTTTTGCCGAACTATTCGGGGCTATGTTATCTGATTTAGCTAATTTCTCAATCACACTTTTTTCTTCTTTATTTAAATTTTCGGGAATATAAACGCCAATATTTATTAACAAATCGCCTGTACCATAATGATTTACGCTGGGTAATCCTTTTCCACGAAGGCGTAATACTTTTCCGGGTTGCGTACCAGGATTAATGGTTACTTTCACTTTTCCATCCACCGTAGGTACTTCCACTGCACCTCCCAAAATGGCTGTTGGCATTGGCAGTAACAAATTGTAAATTAAATCGTTCTCATCGCGAATCAATTCGGGGTGAGGTTCCTCCTCCACCAGTACAAGCAAATCGCCATTAACACCACCGCGCCTTGCCGCATTGCCTTTGCCGCTCATGGAAAGTTGCATACCTTCGGCAACGCCAGCAGGAATGTTAATTGTTATTATTTCTTCTTCGCGCACAATACCTTCGCCACTACAATGAGGACATTTGTCTTTCACAATCTTACCTTCGCCTCCACATGTTGGGCATTCGGAAGCAGTTTGCATTTGCCCCAATATAGTTTGCTGCACCCGGGTTACTCTGCCAGAGCCATGACAAGTGGAACAAGTTACAGAATCAGAGCCATGAGCCGCCCCCGTTGCATTGCAATGTGAACACATCACATATTTTTTTACTTTAATCTTTTTCTCAACACCGGTAGCAATTTCAGCAAGCGAAAGTTTTACTTTCACTCGCAAATCGGAACCTTTACGCACCCGTTGACCACCTCGCTGACTTCCACCAAAACCACTAAAACCACCACCACCACCAAAATGTCCACCAAAAATATCGCCAAAATGAGAGAATATGTCGTCCATATTCATGTTACCACCGCCATAGCCACCACCCGAAGCACCACCCACACCGGCATGACCAAACTGATCGTAACGCTGACGTTTGTTAGCATCGCTCAAAACTTCGTATGCTTCGGCGGCTTCTTTAAAATTTTCCTCCGCTTTTTTATCACCAGGATTTTTATCTGGATGGAATTGTATGGCTTTTTGGCGATATGCTTTTTTTATCTCGTCAGCAGAAGCCGATTTTGATACGCCTAATATTTCGTAATAATCTCTTTTGGACATGCTTGGTCTGTTTATTTTTTATTCAAAACTTAGATATTTTTTCAACATACGTTCAGGCTTATTCACCCACAACTACTTTTGAAAAACGAATTACTTTATCGTTTAATGTGTAACCTTTTGATACGCAATCGACGATTTTCCCTTTCAAATCTTCCGTAGGAGCAGGTAAGGTTGTGATTGCTTCGTGCAGATCGGTGTTGAAATCTTCATTTTCGGTACTGATAGCTTTCACGCCATTTTGCAATAAGAAGCTAATAAATTTGTTATAAATCAACTCTACTCCTTGCTTCACAGCTTGCACATCTTCGGAGGTTTCCATCGCTTTGTGCGCACGTTCAAAATCATCCACCAAAGGCAGGATATTGACTAAAATACTTTCACCAGCCGATTTAATCAACTCAGTACGTTCTTTCATCGAACGTTTTCTAAAGTTGTCAAATTCAGCCATTAAACGTAAGTTTTTATCATTTATTTCCTCACATTTTTGGGCGAGCTCGTCTATTTGTTGCTGAAAATTGGCGGTATCGTCTGTTTGAGTATTAGTAAGATGTTCATCTTGATTTTCCATTGCTATTTCAGCGTTCTGATTTGTATTTTCACTACTTTCTGCAGATGTAGCATGGTTTTTCATCTCTTCTGTATCGACGGTATGTTTTTGTTTTTTCATATTTTTAAAAAATATTCTTATTTGAGTTTGCGTTTTCGTAACAATAATTTTGCCAAGGTTTGAAAACTATAACAATGGCAGAAAAGGTGGCAAAATGTCAGATTAATCACACAAAGCATATAAATCGCCACGCGGATTAATTAATAAAACCGGCATGGATGCCAGCTTTACAAGTTTTAATTCTTTTGGACCAAAAATAATATCATCCAATCCGTACTCGCGCGATGCCGTGAGAATTACCAATCCTGCATTATCCTGCATAGCCTTCACAACTATTTCACGTTCAATTTTAAAGCTATCATGCTGAGCGAGTTTCGTAACAATTTGAAGATTAAATTTTTGAAGCAACTCGTTGATTCGCTTTGTATTAGTAGCAGCCTTCGAGCCATAATCATTTGCCTGAAACAAGAATACTTTAGCATTGCAAAATCTTGCGAAAGCACTTGCAAATTGAGCTTTTTCTACTTCCTCTTCCAAAAAAGTAACTGGAACAAAAACCTTGTCGAGTGTTATTTCATTAAAACTATCCTTAAATAGTATGTAAGGAATACGCAAACCCCTACAAGCATTTAGAAGTAAACGAATTGATTTTGAACTATATTGAGATAATTGTAAAAAAAGAAAAGAAATTTCTTTGGATTCGCAAAAGTCAGCTATTTGGGCTAAGGCATTGTTTGTGAAAAGGGTAAAGGATGGCGAAATTGAACAATCACTTTGAGTATGCTCCAACAAAATCATGTCCTCACGGCAATGAGCTGTTGAGTTACCTTCAACCAGAATCCCAAAATTTTTACCAAGCTGCACAGCCAGTTGTGATGCGCTCAGTAAAAGGGTATTCGCAGTAGAAATATGTTGAATATAAGCAAGAACCATCCGTTTTAATATTGGAAAATTTTTATAGTTATTGTTGAAAATAAATCCGCTTTACGCGACGAGAAACATTAGTAAGAATTTCGTATGGAATAGTATTCAACCATTGTGCTACTTCAGAAATTTTCAAATTTTCGCCAAAAACTTCAACACTATCACCTTCTTCTGCTTCTATATCAGTAATATCAATGGTAATTAAATCCATAGAAACATTGCCTATAACTTTGGCACGCTTAGCATTTACGAGCACCTCTCCCACTCCATTGCTCAATTTTCGGTCGAAGCCATCGGCATACCCAATGGGTAAAATAGCTATGCGTTTTTCGTGAAGCACTTTACCTTTTCGTCCATAACCCACCGTGTCGCCAGCCGGAATGGTTTTAATTTGTAAAATTAAAGTTTGGAGCGTATTTACCTGTTTCAATTCGTAGTTTGGAACTGCACTAATACCATATAAACCAATGCCTAAACGTACCATTCCCAATTGAAATTGAGGAAAGCGTTCGATGCCGGCTGAATTTAATATGTGTCTAAAAATAGCATGAGAAAATGCTTGAGAAATTTGATCAGCACATTGAGTGAATAGTGCAAATTGCGCTTTGGTAAAGTCATCTAAATCAGGGTCGTCGGCACCAGCCAAATGCGAAAAAACGGAACGAATCTTAACTTGCTGTTGAAACTTTAAGCGAGAAAGTAACTTATCCATATCCATAGCTTCAAACCCCAGCCTGTGCATGCCGCTATCTATTTTGATATGAATAGGATAGTCAATAATTCCCAAACGTTCGGCAGCCGCAATAAAGGCATCGAGTAAGCGAAAGCTATATATTTCGGGTTCTAAATTGTTATCGAAAATTATACCAAAACCACTAATTTCTGGATTCATTACGGCAATAGGAATTCGGATTCCTTCGCGCCGCAACTCGGCACCTTCGTCGGCAACCGCCACAGCTAAGTAGTCGCAGCGATGATGCTGTAGTGTGCGTGCCACTTCCAAAGCGCCACTCCCGTATGCAAAAGCTTTGACCATGCACATAATCTTAGTTTGAGGCTGCAAACCAGAACGAAAATAATTCAAATTATCAATCAATGCGTTCAGATTTACATTCAAAATAGTTTCGTGTGCCATCAACTCCAATTTTGCAGATATTGTTTCGAAGTGGAATGCGCGAGAACCTTTGAGTAAGACAACAGCATCGTGTAAATCGAACAGCTCTGACGAAATCAAAAAACTTTCGGAGTTGGGGAAAAACGAATGTTTTAAGGACGCAAATTTATCTTTGTGAGCTGAAATTTCAACACCAATTCCAATAATATGATGTATATTTTTCGATTTAATCAATTCAGAAACAACACGATACAACACATCCAGCGATTGTCCTGATTGGAGAATATCAGACAGTATCAGCGTACGTTCTAAGCTATTTGTAGCGGTTTGTTGATTTAAAAAATCGAGTGCAATAGTTAGCGAGTTCAAATCAGAATTGTAACTATCGTTAATAATACAGCAATTTCGTATTCCTTCTTTCACTTCCAAGCGCATGGCTACTGTTTCGAGGGTTTTCATGCGAGCAGCTATTGTTGCCATATCCAAATCAAGATAGAGCAAGCAAGCCAGCGTTTGCATAGCATTTTCGATGGATGCATGGTCGGTAAACGGAATCTCAAATTGAAATTCAATGCCTCTATATTTTGTAAAAATTTCGGTTTTATGCAAAGATTTTGTTAGCTTAACAATTTGAAGCACTGAAGTAGTATCAAAACCCCACGAAAAAAGTTTGCCAGCAAAATTGCTTTGCGCTATACTTATACGAATTAATTTACTATCCGCATTGTAAATTAGCACTTCCGATTGGTCAAAGAGTTTTAGCTTTTCGATACATTTTTGCTTTAGACTTCCAAAAAATTCCTGATGTGCATCGCCAATATTTGTCAGAATTCCAATTGTTGGTTTTATAATAGACTGTAATTTAGCCATTTCGTTAGGCTCCGAAATGCCAGCTTCAAAAATGCCAAGCTCCGAATTTTCGTTCAGTAACCATACCGACAAGGGCACACCAATTTGCGAATTATAGCTTCGTGGAGATCGTGTTATGCGAAAATCATACTGTAACAATTGATACAGCCATTCTTTGACGACAGTTTTTCCATTGCTCCCTGTGATACCAATAATGGGTATTTGAAAACTTTGGCGATGGTTGGCTGCGATTTGTTGCAATGCTTTCAAAACGTTGGTAACTTCCAAAAAAACGGCGTCTGTATAGGTTTTAAATTCGGGAAATAGCTCATCGACAACAAAATATCGAACCTGTTGACGATACAATTCGGATACAAAATAATGCCCATTACTTCGCTTGGAACGCAAGGCAAAAAACACTGTTTCGGCGGGAAACGAAAGTGATCGGCTGTCGGTGAGCAACCATTGAATATCTGCATCCGGACACGGCACATTCGAGCCAATCCACTGCGCAAGTTTTGAAAGTTTCATAGGTTTATAATTTATTGTTCGATGGGTAACGCCAACCATTCACGTAAAGGAGTATCTAAAATTTTTTCGGCAACATGCAAAGAATCATTCAAGGTATATATATTGTAACCGCCTTGTTGTGTACCAACTGAAAGCGTTGAACGATTCACAATGCCTGGAATTTCATCGTAATTTAAGAGCATATTACGGTGATAATGACCATTTAAAACTGCCAAAAGAGGATATTTTTTGAGCACATCAATAATTTGTGTGTAATTATCCACATCCCCTTTTTGAAGAGGATAATGTGTAACAGCCAAAATTTTTTCGTTGGGCAGTGAAAGTTTCAAAATGCTATCTAACCAAAGTAGTTCATTATTTTGGGTACGAACGCCACCTCGCTTTGAGTCGGGCAGCGTAGGAAAACCTATTATGTGAAAGCTTTTTGTATGGAAATGAAATTTATCCGAACCAAAAATGCTTTGGAAATGGCGAACAATGCTGTCACCTTTCATTTTGTCATGATTTCCAGGTACGGCATAGTAAGGCTTGTTCAAACTATCTAAAATGGATTTCAACAAAGTCATCGAGAGTAAATCACCCGAATTGGTAACATCGCCGCCCAACAAAACAAATT
>MNZK01000100.1 GCA_001873635.1 Porphyromonadaceae bacterium CG2_30_38_12
CAATGAAAAAACTAACATTCCTGCTTATGTCCACTTTAACAATGGCTAATCCGAGTTTAAACAATTTAGAGGCAGCCGAAAATAAATTTAACTACAGGGTTGATAAATTTGCTGATATTGAGATACTTCGCTATCAAGTTACTGATTTTGAAAAACTTAGCTTAAGTCAGAAGTTGCTGGTTTATTATTTATCCGAAGCTGCACTCGAAGGGCGTGATATTTTGTACGATCAAAATCACAAAAATAACCTGAGCATTAGGCGTACAATGGAAACCATCTATCTATCGTATAAAGAGGACAAAAACACGACAGATTTTAAGAATTTTACAACCTATCTGAAACAAATCTGGATGGGAAATGGCATCCATCATCATTATTCGGAGGATAAATTTACACCTCATTTCACCCCTTTATTTTTGAGTAATGCTATTAATCAGCTAAGCGCCAAGCAACTTGCTGCTGTCACATTGCCCAACGAAACAAAGGAGAATTTCATAAAACGCATTAGTAAAATTATTTTTGATGCCACTTTATACCCCAAACGCACCAATCAGCAAGATGGCGTAGATTTGATACAAACTTCGGCAAACAATTATTACGGTGATGGAATTTCGCAAACAGAAGTAGAGCAGTTTTATGCTGCCATGAAAAATCCAGCAGAAACGAAGCCTATATCTTACGGACTAAACAGCAAATTGGTAAAAGAAAATGGTAAATTGGTTGAAAAAACATATCGCATTGGCGGCATGTATTCGGCTGCCATCACGCGCATTGTAGGCTGGCTCAACAAAGCATTAGCCTATACCGAAAACGACAAGCAGAAACAAGTAATCAACAAATTGATAAGCTATTACCAAACAGGCGATTTGCATACCTTTGACCAATATGCCATACAGTGGGTAGGCGATTTAGCTTCGCAAGTCGATTTTGTGAATGGCTTTACCGAAAGCTACGGCGACCCATTAGGGATGAAAGCAAGTTGGGAATCTATTGTCAATTTCAAAAATATAGAAGCTACCAAACGTACCGAAATAATAAGTTCAAATGCACAATGGTTCGAAAACAATTCGCCTATCGACGCTCAATTTAAAAAAGAAAAGGTGAAAGGCGTTTCGGCAAAAGTAATTACAGCAGCCATATTAGCAGGCGATTGTTACCCCTCCACACCTATTGGCGTAAACCTCCCCAATGCCAATTGGATTCGTGCGGAATATGGCTCTAAATCCGTTACCATCGAAAACATCACCGAAGCCTACGACCAAGCAGCGCTTGGCAATGGTTTTGCCGAAGAGTTTATGTGGAGCGACACCGAAAGGGAACGCGCCAAGCAGTTTGCTTCGCAAACCAACAATTTGCATACCGACTTACACGAGTGCCTCGGGCACGGTTCGGGCAAGCTGCTCGAAGGAGTTGATCCAGATGCGCTGAAAGCCTATGGTTCCACCATTGAAGAAGCCCGCGCTGACCTTTTTGGCTTGTATTATATGGCTGATAGTAAAATAATTGAATTAGGTTTATTACCAAGTATCGAAGCATACAAAGCCGAATATTATCAATTTATTATGAATGGTTTGATGACGCAACTCACCCGCGTGAAATCAGGGAAAAACATCGAAGAGGCACACATGCGAAACCGCCAACTCATAGCAGCTTGGGTGTACGAAAAAGGTAAACCCGAAAATGTGATTGAATTTAAAGTGAGGAATGGTGAAAATTTTATTGTCGTGAATAATTATGAAAAGCTCCGCAGCTTATTTGGTAATTTATTAGCTGAAATTCAACGCATAAAGTCAACTGGCGATTGGGAGGGAGCAAAAAACTTAGTGGAAACTTACGCCATACAAGTGGATACCAAACTTCACCAAGAGGTGCTACAACGCTATGAAAAATTAAATTTAGCCCCTTACAAAGGGTTTGTAAATCCGGTGTATTCCCTTCAAAAAGACTCACAAGGAAATGTTACAGATGTTAAAGTGGATTACACTGAAACATACGTACAGCAACATTTACGTTATTCAAAAAATTACTCGGTGCTGCCAAACTACAACTAATCACAGCCAACAGAAAACATGCAACTCAACGAACACAACAAAAAAGAATATCCACCCATGCACACGGCTGAACATTTGCTCAACCAAACCATGAAACGCTTATTTGGCTGTGAAAGGTCTAAAAATAGCCATATCGAACGAAAAAAAAGCAAATGTGACTATTTTTTAGCTCATGAACCTACAACAGAACAGATAAGAAACATTGAAAAGCAGGTAAATGAAGTTATTTCACAAAACTTACCTGTTCGATCTTGTTTGATTGATAAAAATAATACTCCTGATAATATTGATTTGAGTAAACTCCCTGACAATGCAAGTCAAACATTAAGGCTTATTTTTATTGGTGAGTATGACAGTTGTGCCTGTATAGGCGACCATGTAAAAAACACTGCCGAAATAGGACAATTTAAAATAATAAGTACTGACTTTGCAGAAGGAAAATTGAGACTTCGTTTTAAATTAGAAAATTGCAATTATACTGAATAAAATCGATTTTTTTAGGCTATTATTCACATTTTCAGCACTACATTCATGACTTCATCGGTTAGTTGACAACTCGGTAGCGTCTGATTATCAAATCCATGCAAAATAAATTGGAGTTGTTTAAATTTGCTATTATAATTCCCTTCTTTCGCAGATAATTTTACAGAATTTGTTTTGGGATCGTATGTGATGGTTCGTTTGTAATACGTATTCTGTTCATACTGATATGTTTCGCCATCGTCTTCATAATAAACATATTGCGAACCTGTTTTGCCTTTCCAAACATATAGATATAGTACACCATCGCCTTTTTCTTTGGTGTTTTGAATCACACTTTGCATGGGGATTACCGAACCTTCTTTTACAAAAACCGGCAAATCGGTCAGAGCTGCATTCACATTATACGATTTGCCTCCATCATATTTCTCCTTATCGTTACTGAACCGATACCAAGTTGAATTTCCGGGTAGGTAAACCGAGATTACTTCCTGCGAGGACGATACAGGACAGATTAACATATTATCGCCGAATAAATACTCATTTTCAAAATCTGTTTTATAAACATTATCATCGAAAGTATAATCAATTGACAACATGCGATTTACTGGCATACCGGTTGTATGTGCCTGATAGAATGCACTGTATAAGTGAGGCAGAAGTTGATACCGTTGTTCTAAAATTTTACGTATTCGGTTGGTAGTTTGGTCATTAAACAGCCAAGGTTCGCGATAATTGTAATCAATAGCCGTGTGATTTCGGAAAAGAGGAGAAAATGAACTAATGCTCATCCAACGCGTGAAAAGTTCGGCTGAAGGATTACCCATAAATCCACCAACATCCATGCCTACGTAAGGAACTCCACTCAAGCCCATACTGTTTAACAGTCTGAAACCAAGCAACATGTGTTCATCCGAACTGACATTATCGCCTGTCCATTGAGCCGAATATTTCTGAACTCCTGCGTAGGAAGCACGCGTCAGTACAAATGGACGCTGTCCGTTCATCAAGCGTTTTGTGCCTTCGTAAGTAGAACGAGCCATCAATAAGCCGTAGGCATTTTTCACGCTATGCAAGGTTTGTTTATTTTGCCCTTCGCCAAATTCTATCAGGTTTGGAAATTCACGTCCCCATACTGCCGGTTCGTTCATATCGTTCCAAAACCCACGAACGCCATTATCAACGAGCGATTCTTTGAAACTATCGCCCCACCATTTCCGAACAACTTCTTTCGTAAAATCAGGGAAATGGCAACGCCCAGGCCAAACACTGCCAACAAATAAATCGCCGTTTGGATATTTTGCAAAATAGTTATTTTTCACACCTTCATCGCACTCCTTGTAACCTTTTTCAACTTTAATTCCAGGATCGACAATGGTTACCACATCAAAACCTATTTTTTTTAAGTCGTTTGTAAATTTCTCAGGTTCAGGAAATTTGTCGCTCCATGTGAAAATTTTGTACTGATCCATGTAATTTATATCGCAAACCATAACATCGGCAGGTAATTTCTTATCACGAAAGGTTTGAGCAATGTCCTGTATTTGTTTCGGATTATCGTAGCCCCAACGCGATTGTTGAAATCCAAGGCTCCAGAGCGGGGGCATTGGAGTTCTGCCAGTAAGTGATGTGTAATCTTTAATTATCTGACTAACAGTTGACCCACCAAAAAAATAATAATTCATTTCGCCATCATCTGCTCCGAAATGAAAGATATTTTCATCTGCTCCACCACCAAAGTTGAAATAAGAGCGGTTCGAGTTATCAAAGAAAATGCCGTAACAAACCGCATCATGAACACCGATAAAAAAAGGAATAGTGGAATAAAGCGGGTCGGCATTAAGTGCATAAGCTGGAGCATCCGTGTTCCAGTTTTGGTAATACTGACCGCGTCGGTTTATGTTTCCAGTTTTTTCTCCGAGACCAATAAATTTTTCATCTGTATGCATTTTTTTATAACAACTCACTTTATCGCCATACCAGCTGATTCCAAGTGCTGCATCATCGGAACAAATTTCTTCACCTTCTATAGTTAAAATATTTATTCGAAGTGGATTTTTTTTGATATTTAGGAGTAGCGAATCTGTGAATAGAATTAGTTGGGTTTCGGAATTATGTTGCACTTTTAGATTTCCACTTGGCGTTAAATCATTGATAGCAAATGATTCATCAACTTTAGGTTTTTGCCTCGTTACCCTGATTCGGATTGTTGTTGGGTTGTAAGAAGTTATTTTCACAACATTATTTGATACTTTTAATTCGTAACCACCTTTTATAAGGTTAAAAGAGTTGAAATTTCCTAGCTGTTCACTAAGTCTGTAATTTTGTGAAGCATCCATAATTGTACTGATAAAAACAGTTAGAATAAAAAGTAATTTTCTCATGATTTTTAATTTGAATTATATCAACCGATAAATATAAAAAATGCAATGTTATTCGTATTTGATACAAAAATAATTCAAAGAAAGCATTTGGAAGATAAGAAACAAATCTAATTAGATAATATGAGTTGCAAACGATTGAAAAAAATTGACAGGCTATACGTATTTTTTAGATTTTTCACCCCTCAGTATTCGTAATCCAGCTATTGCCAAAGCCTCCATTTCATCCTCGCCGGGATAAACTACAACAGGTGCAATGGGTGCAATCATAGAGCGGATATAGCCAACAATAAATGGATCGTAGGCAATACCTCCAGTTAGAATAACAGCATCCACATCACCTTTTAGTACGGCAAGCATGGCGCCAATTTCTTTTCCAACGTTATATGCCATGGCTTCCAAAATTAACTCCGCATGTTTATCACCATTTTGAGCGCGTATGGTTGCTTCATGAACATCATTCGTGCCTAAGTGAGCTACTAATCCACCTTTACCAACGAGCATTTTCTGAATTTCCTGCAAATTATATTTTCCTTCAAAACAAAGCCGAATTAACGCACCAGCATCCATTGTACCAGCACGTTCGGGCGAGAAAGGACCAAAGCCATCCAAGGCTTGATTTGTATCTATTACTTTGCCTTGCCGATGAGCAGCCACTGAAATGCCGCCTCCCAAATGCGCTATAACCAGGTTTAATTCCTCATAGTTTTGCGCCACACTGCGAGCATATTTTCGTCCGATAGCTTTGTGATTCAAGGCATGAAAAGTGGAACGACGTGGGAACTGGGGCAAGCCACTTATTCGCGCAACATCCTGCAATTCATCCACAATCACAGGGTCGGCAATATAAGCCTTGCAATTGGGAATACTATCGGCAATTTCGCGAGCCAGCACTGCTCCTAAATTACTCGCATGTTCGCCTCCTAATGCCGTTTTTAAGTCAGCCACCATGCTGTCGCTCACTTCGTAAGTGCCCGACTCCAACGGATGCATCAAGCCACCTCTACCAATAACTATTGCAAAATCTGTCAACGCAATATTCTCTTTTTCAAGGGTTTGTAATATCAGTTTTTTACGAAAATCATATTGAT
This sequence comes from Porphyromonadaceae bacterium CG2_30_38_12, assembly GCA_001873635.1. Lineage (GTDB taxonomy): Bacteria > Bacteroidota > Bacteroidia > Bacteroidales > Paludibacteraceae > Paludibacter. The sequence goes on from MNZK01000100.1 coordinate 6,004, forward strand.
CAAAAATACGTTTGTACTGCAAAAGCTCGTCGGAGCTGTGGCGAATGGTGTTCGAGAACTTAAGTTTTTCACCCTGGTACACAGCAATTTTAGTGGAGCCTGAACCCGGATTGATAGATAGAATTTTATACATGGCTGAAATGTTTGATTGTTCTCTTATTTTTTTCTTTCAGGATTTTTTGCAATAAAATCTTTCCATCCTGAATAGGTTTTATCAGCTGTAGGCTTGCCCATTTGCAAAAAATGGCAATAAGCAGCTGCCAACCCATCTGTGGCATCTAAATGCGGCAACATTTGTTCCTGCGGAATTTTCAAATAACGGCGAAGCATATCAGCAACTTGTTCTTTGGAAGCACTTCCATTTCCGGTGATAGCCATTTTTATTTTTAGCGGAGCATATTCCGTAATCGGTACGTCGCGATATAAAGCAGCAGACATGGCAACTCCTTGAGCACGCCCCAACTTAAGCATCGATTGCACATTTTTTCCAAAAAATGGTGCTTCGATAGCTAAAAAATCGGGATGAAATTCGTCGATTAACGATAATGTGCGTGCAAAAATGCGTTGTAACTTAAGATAATGGTCACTAAATTTCCGTAAATCGAGCACTCCCATAGCTATCATAGTGGTTTTGTTACCATTTACCTCCAACAGCCCATAACCCATAATGGTCGTTCCCGGGTCGATACCTAAAATGATAGACTCTTGTTGCATTAGGCTATAATTTCTAGTACTGTTGTAAAAAATTGCACATCGCTTCCAAATTTGGCAGCACAATTACGCTGAAAATTAGAAGCATTGGCTTTGTGCCATTGCATTAACCTATCCATCGTATCAATATGGAACTGAATGCTATACGAAACACCAGTATCATCCTCGCTACCAACGACTTTGGCTATTTGAGGATGCGAAAATACCGCGTCGGAAAGCATAAAAGCTATGTGTTCATCTTGCGCCCAACGTATCCAATCGGAAACTTGGTTAGCAGAAATTTTGTAGGTTGTATTAAATATCAGCATGCGTTAAAAAATTTCAACAAAAGTACGTATAATTTCCAAAACTTATGTATCTTTGCACCGCAATTTCAAAATCAACATTGGGGGTTTAGCTCATCTGGCTAGAGCGCGACACTGGCAGTGTCGAGGTGACCGGTTCGAGTCCGGTAATCTCCACAATATATGTTGATAATCAATTACTTATTTTTTAACAAGACTAAAATATGGATTAAAAAAATCTTATTTTAGTCTTTTTTTTTTGTAGCATTCTAACCGCTATCCTCACTCAAAAATAGTCAGCTTAAGTATAATTTTTATTCCTAATGCTCTAAAAAACATTTTTTGGATGTATCTTTGCGGTCGCTTTTTGTGGAGTGGTCTGCAAAAACGTGTGCTTGAATACCACGTAAAAAACAAGAAAAAATGAAAAAACAAGTTTCCGTTGCCTTTATGGTTTCGGGCATGCTATTCACAGTATGCCTTATCGTAGCCAACATTGTAGAGCAAAAATTAATCCAATTAGGTCCTATTGAAGCCACTGCCGGATTGCTCATTTTCCCAGTATCTTATATTATTAACGATTTAATTGCCGAAGTTTGGGGCTATCGCAAAGTGCGTCTTATTATCTGGAACGGATTTTTGATGAACTTTATAGCGGTACTTATTTTCAAATTCAGCATCATGGCTCCTGGTTCTAAAAACTTTGACCATCAGGAAGCATTTGCATTGGTGCTGGGCAATACAGAGCGTTTGGTAATGGCAAGTTTTGTCGCCTTTTTAGTGGGTGCTTTTCTGAATGCTTTTGTGATGAGCAAGATGAAAATTATGCAACATGGGCGTGGCTTTTCTATCCGTGCCATTGTTTCCACTTTGGTTGGCGAGGGTGCCGACTCGTTGGTCTTTTTCTTTTTAGCTTTCAGTGGCGTAATTCCTCTCAACGATTTATGGATGCTCATTTTCACTCAAACTGCCATGAAAACTGGGTATGAAATTCTTGCACTACCCGTTACAAGTCGCTTAGTACGCTGGGTAAAAAAACGTGAAGAAACAGATGTTTACGACGAGGGAATCTCTTATAATCCATTAAAGATTAAAGATTTATAGTATAAATAATTTGGTTGAAGCACACAATTAAAAAACCTATTTGGAAAAAATAAAATTTCGAATAGGTTTTTATTTTATCAAGCGAATGTTGTTTGCAATCGATATAACGATATACCAAGCAACGATGGCTGCAAGTGCATTTATCTGCAACAAAACAAGAAGCAAAACACAACCTGCTAAAAATAGAAATTGAGTTTTATTTTCGCTCCAGAGTATGTTTTTGAATTTTAACGAAAACATAGGAATTTCGGCTACCAATAAGATACTAAAAATGAATGCCAATAGAATTACAAGCCAAGGATGAGCCACTAAAAAAGACTCGAAACTCACACTAATTCCAATCCAGAAAAGCGCGTTGGCAGGCGTTGGCAAGCCAATAAATGAGGATGTTTGTCGCTCATCAATGTTAAATTTTGCTAAGCGCAAAGCCGAAAAAATCGGGATTACAAATGCCACGAAAGATAGAAAAATTGAAGATCCAGCCTCGCGGAGCAATGAAAATGCAATTACCCCAGGCACCAAACCAAAACTAACAATATCGGCTAATGAGTCCAACTCTTTTCCCATAGGAGAATATGCCCGCAACAAGCGTGCTGCAAAGCCATCAAAAAAATCAAATACTGCCGCTAATAACACAAGCCTAAAACTGGAGAAATAATCGGCTTGAAAAGCGTAATACACTGCCATACAGCCTGCTAATAGATTAAGCGAGGTGATAAAATTCGGTATGTGTTTTTTCATAAACTTAATTTCTATTAGTAGCTTTTTTGAAAATTATTATCATTTTGAAAAACGAAAGCAAAAGTATTGATTTATTTTCAAATGATAGCTACAAAAAAAATGAATTGTAGCACTTTTTATAGTAATATTATTTGTAAATTTACCTGCAATTTAAGAAAAAAAAAAATCGTTTATGGGAATACAATATTATAGCGAAAAAGCTGAGAAGCATTCAGCTTCGGATAGTTATTACATGGAACAAGCTTTGATAGAGGCAAAACAAGCACTTGCGCGCAATGAAGTGCCTATTGGAGCGGTAATCGTTTGTGAAGGTCGCATTATAGCACGCGGACACAACCTAACGGAAACACTGAATGATGTTACAGCGCATGCCGAGATTCAAGCAATCACAGCTGCATCGGAATTTCTTGGAGGCAAATACCTGATTAATTGCAGTTTATATGTAACCGTAGAACCTTGCGTGATGTGTGCAGGTGCTTTGGGATGGGCTCAGATAACTCGTATTGTGTATGGTGCTGCTGATGCAAAGCGCGGGTTTACACGCTTTGCACCAAACGCATTACACCCCAAAACAACCGTTTCAAGTGCCGTGTTGGAAAAGGAATGTAGTGCGCTGCTGAAAGATTTTTTTAAGGTGAAAAGAAAATAAGATAGGAAAAAAGAAATACATGCAACCAAGCTAATCCACTTATTTTATGCCTAATTTTTTAAGAATTTCTTTGGGAACAGCGTCCTTGTGAACCACAATGTTTATCGTTTTGTGCTGTACAAACGATTCGCTAGCATACCAGATTCCTTTGTATTTACTGTCGGTTCCCCACGAATTTTTTACCAAATAATATTTCGTTCCATTTTGGTCAAGCGCTTTGCCGTAAATCACCATGCCATGGTCGTCGGTAGTTTGGTAATTATCAAAACTTTGCTGACGTATTTCTTGTGTTACTTTTACTTCAGGTTGCGGTCCGTTGGTTTTATAGATTTTCGCCTCCATATCTTTTTGCGAAATGCCACACCATTTAGCCTGATCGCTACCAGGCAAATTTGCGAGTTTTACTTCGGGGTTCACAGCCACGCCGTTGCGTGTAAAACCTTTTTCGCTCACATCCGAGCCCCATGCTATTGTAAAGCCCTTATCAACAGCATTTTCAATTACTTTTGAAAATTCGTCCAATGGCAAGTTATACGATTCCTCCCATCGCCAATTGTCTGGAATTTCTATAATAAATTCCGAATAAAACGGATGATGCGTAAAAGAAGTGAGTGAAACATAATCGTCCATGTTCAATCCCAATGATTGCATATAGCTTATTGGCGTATATTTTTTACCGCCCCAAAAGAACTCAGCCGGAATTTTTCCTAAATAAGCATCTAATATTCCTTCAAAACCAGCTTTCCATGCCGTAGAAAGTTTTTTATTCGGATTGGAAACTATCACATCAACATAAGCTTTTGCAAGAGCATCTAATTCGCCATGTTTGTGTTTATCTTCGCCATAATTAAATCCATTCATAAGCGAATCGGGCACAATGCCATAATTTTTCAAGGCATACATCACATCGTAAAAAGAGCCTCCTTCGGCAAAGTTAATTTTTCCGTTCAAGCGCACATATTTATCTGCTTTGTCAGTATAATTACGTCGCACGACATACATTTCCGAAAGATCTACTTCAGGTTTACCAAGCCTTAGTAATTCAGACTCAAAAAAGCCTAAAGCCGAAAAGCTCCAACAAGTTCCTGAACTTGCCTGATTTTTTATAGGCGAAATTGTATTTTCTTTTATCGTTGTAAAACGAAAAGTATCGACAGCAGTTGTGTCTTTATCCACTGCTGAAGCAGCGATAGCAAAGATGCAAAGTGCTGCGATAATGCAAAGTTTGTTCATAAATATATTATTTTAAAATTTTCTCGTTTTTGAATTAATATACAAATATAAGAAATAAAAATGAGTAAATAAAATACTGTAACCATTTACCTGCGCCGGCTAAGTGATACACGAAATACGAAAAGAAGAAAAAATAACACAACAGGAACTTGCCTTGCGCATTGGAGCAAATAAAAGTTATATTTCTCGAATTGAAAAAGGACTTATTGAACCGTCGGTTGGTACATTCTATCGAATTATAAACGCATTAAGTCTCAACATCGAAATTAATAAGCCATTGGCGTAATAATTTGCATAGCTTTATTTGTAACTTAATGGGAATTATTACAATAGAGAAGCAATTTGCACATAGCTAACAGAATTAAAAACCGAACTTTCCTTTCATCCAAATGCAAGTTCGGTTTTTTTATGTCTATTCGGGGCGCGACTTAGAGTCGCACTCCGACTGTGCATTTCGAAACTTGAAACGAGAAACAATTTTATTTTACAGGTATATTTTCTAAAATTGCTACTAAATAATCCCAAAACTTTTGTACGGTTTCTATATTAACCTTTTCGTCGGGCGAATGCGGATATCGAATGGTTGGACCAAACGAAATCATATCCATATCGGGATAGTTTGTGCCTAAAATGCCACATTCCAAACCAGCATGGATTATCATTACTTTAGGCGTTTTTCCAAATTTCACTTCATAAACTTTTGTCATTTCTTTCAGGATAGGCGAATCCAAATTAGGCTTCCAACCTGGATAGCCTCCAGTAAATTCAACTTTAGCCCCTGCCATGGAGAATGCGCTTTCGATAATGGATGCCAATTCATCTTTCCGCGAATCGACCGAGCTACGCAGCAACATTCTGATTTGAACCTCATTGCCATAAGAACGAACAATAGCAACGTTGTTAGATGTTTCAACAACCGAGGGCAACTCGGGCAACACGCGAAATACGCCGTTAAAACTAACGACCATAGCATTGATTAAATCGTCCTGAATTTCTTCGGGAAGAACACCCGAAGGCAATGCCACTTCTTCCGCAGTAAGAGAGATGTTATCCTCCACACCAGTAAATTCAGTTACAAAAAGGTCTTCGTATTCAGCCACCAAGTCTAATAAATCATCAACGCCATCAGATGGCACTGTGAGCACTGCAAAAGCTTCACGTGGAATAGCATTTCGCAGGCTTCCACCTTTAATGGTAGCTAATCGCGCCTCGTATTCTGCCACAGCTGTTTTCAGAAAACGAAACATCAGTTTATTCGCATTCGCACGCTGTAAATGAATATCAACGCCCGAGTGTCCACCTTTTAAACCTGTCAAAGAAACTTTAAGAGCTACATCGCCCTCTGGCACAGGCACTTCAATATAAGGAAATGTAATGTTGGCATCCAAGCCACCGGCACATCCCACATAAAGTTCGCCCTCATCTTCGGAGTCAAGATTGATAAGTACATCGCCTTTGAGCACATTTCCTTGCAAAGCAAAAGCCCCGTGCATGCCTGTTTCTTCGTCCACAGTAACCAACATTTCGATAGCTGGATGTATTAAATTGTTATCAGCCAGCACAGCCATCGACGCAGCCAAGCCAACACCATTATCAGAGCCTAATGTAGTATCTTTTGCTGTAACCCAATCGCCATCAATATATGCCTGAATAGGGTCAGTTCCAAAATTGTGAGCCACACCGCTATTTTTTTGGGGTACCATATCCATGTGTGTTTGCAAAATCACTGCTTGGCGATTTTCCATACCAGGTGTAGCTGGTTTGCGCACAATCACATTACCTATTTCGTCGCGAAACGATTGCAAACCAAGGGACTTACCATAGTCTTCCAAAAAAGCACCAATTTGTTCTTTTTTACCGGATGGACGAGGCACTTGTGTGAGTGCATAAAAATTGTTCCAGAGCGCTTTCGGCTCTAAATTACGAATATCATTCATTACTAATTTTTTATTTATTAATTGATTTTTTTGTTTAATTTCCAATAATGATTCATGTAAAATCTATAAAGCATTAACCTAAAACAGGTTTACATTTTTCTGATAGCCAAGCTTGCTCATCGGCATCCAGTAATGGCGATAAAGCATTATAAACTTTGGCGTGATAAGCATCTAACCATGCTTTTTCTGCCATGTTCAACAAGGTAATTTCAATCAAATTTTTGTCCAAAGGGAATAAGGTCAATGTTTCAAATTCTAAAAAATCACCATACTCTGTTTGGACAGCTGGCACTACATGAACCAAATTCTCAATGCGAATGCCATACTCACCAGTTCGATACATGCCTGGTTCGTTGGAGATTATCATGCCTGGAAGTAGCACTGTTGGATTTTCGTCCATGCGAATGCTTTGTGGACCTTCGTGTACGTTCAGGAAATGACCAACACCATGCCCCGTGCCATGTCCGTAATTCAGTCCATTATCCCACAAAGCTTTACGTGCCAAAATATCTAATTGCGAACCACGCGTACCTTGCAAAAAAATAACTGTTGCCAAAGCAATATGTCCTTTTAAAACCAAGGTGAAATCGTTTTTTTGTTGCTGAGTCGTTTTTCCGAAAGAAACAGTACGTGTGATATCCGTCGTTCCATCTAAATACTGTCCTCCTGAATCTAACAGTAAAATACCTTCGGGTTGAAGTGTTGCATCGGAGTCAGGCGTAGCACTGTAATGCACAATGGCACCATGAGCCTTATATCCGGCAATGGTTCCGAAACTTTCGCCCATAAAGTTTGCTTGCTGTTTTCTAAAATCGAGGAGTTTTTGGCTAATAGTCAATTCGGTTAGATCGCCTCTTACCACAGATGCTTCAAGCCACCTAAAAAATTTGGTAAGAGCCACACCATCGCGTATCATGGCAGTTCGCACACCAGCTATTTCCGTCTTGTTTTTAACGCTTTTCATTTTAAAAACAGGCGACATAGCATTCCGTTTTTTTACATTAGTTGGAATAGCCTCATACAACGATTCGTTAAGTTTTGAACCATCTATCCAGCAGGTATCGTTAAACTTTATGGCGGACAAAGCCTCAGAAATAGATAAATAGGGAGCTATTTCTACCCCCTGACTCTGCAAATAAGCCTTCGATGAATCGGTTAGTTTGACATTATCAATAAATATAACAGCTTTTTGTAAGCTAACCAAAGAATAAGCAATCACCACTGGGTTGTAATCGACGTCATTACCTCGAATGTTATACAGCCAAGCAACATCGTCCAAGGCAGATAAAACGACGTAATCAGCATTCGCCTTTACCATTTCCGAACGCAATAAATCTAATTTCTGTTCGGCAGATGCACCAGCATAGTGGGTATCGAAAACAAAAATTTGCTGAGCAGGTAAGGGAGCACGATCGACCCAAACTTCAGCCAACAAGTCGATGGAAATAAGTTGTAAGCCTTGGGTAGTAAGCGCATTTTTCATTTCGGCATAGGCATTTACCGAAAAAAATTGGGGGTTCACTCCCACTCTTTCGCCTGGTTTCAAAGCCTCTATCACCCACGAAATAAGTTCGGGAGTTTGAGTTAAACCTTGTTTCATTAATTCAATACCAGTGCCCTCCAATTGTGCAGCAGCTTGCAAAAAATACCGCGAATCAGTCCACAAACCTGCTTTATGAAGCGTAAAAGCTACGGTCCCCGCCGAGCCATTAAAACCACTTATCCATTCACGTTCTTTCCAACAGGATGCAATATATTCACTCGCATGTGGGTCAGTACCAGGCACTATATAGGCAGCTACTCCATTGCGTTCCATATTCTCACGCAATTTTAAAATTCTGTTTGCAATTTGTATCATTCCAATTGATTTTATTAGAGGCAAAGATATGTATTTTTATTCAAAAAAAGAGAATCACATTTACAACTTATTTCAGACTTAAAAAGATTTTTTATTAACTTTTTTTGGCACGGTGATTGTTTGATTTTTCGCTGAATTAAATTGTATTTTACAAATGAATTATTTGAAATTCAGAGTTTTAATCTTTATATTTATATTTTCATCCTCACTATTTTGTCAGGAGCTTAGCACTGTACCCGAACGTAGCCCCGAGCAAGAAGCCCTTAAACAAACTGAAAAACTCCAACAAGAGCTGCATTTAACCATCGAACAGGCACGTAGAGTTCACGAAATAAATTTAAAATATGCTCGCGAACGCCAAGCGTCCAACTCACGAAGCGATGCCATTAGACGTGTGAAAGAAAAAGAAAGTGATTTAACCCGCATTTTAAATGATAGCCAACGAGAGGTTTTGCAAAATAAACGTTACGAGCGTTCTTCTTTTCAGCCTGCCCAAATAACTAATATGGGAATTGCCCCTACTACGCGAACCCAGCGATCAGCTATTCCCAGCATGCAAGAACAAAAACGTACAGAAAAAACGCGGCAATCAATTCGACAAGACAATTCGATACCTCAAAACACAAAACCAAGTAATTCCAGTTCGATTAGGCATTCAAATCCAACTAACAAACCCTCCACATCGGGCAGAAGGTAAGTATGAGCAATTCTTCGTTTAGCTTCAAACAATTTACAGTATATCACGATAAATGTGCAATGAAAGTAGGCACCGATGGTGTACTTCTGGGTGCGTGGGCTGAGTTAGGGCATGCACAAAACATATTGGACATTGGCACAGGAACAGGCTTAATAAGCCTGATGATGGCACAGCGCAGCGAGGCAACTATCACCGCAATCGACATTAATATGGACGCAGCTCAACAAGCTCAGGAAAATGTAGCGCATTCAAAATGGGCAACGAGAATACATATTAAAGCTTGTTCCTTATCAGAATTTGTCGAAAAAAACGACGAGAAATACGATGTAATTGTGTGCAATCCACCATTTTTCAACCAATCGTTGCATGCTCCTTGCGAAGCCAGAAATGCAGCTCGACATGCTACTCAAAATTTTCACAATGACCTGGTGATACTATCAAAAAAGCTGCTCCATACGCATGGCAAAATGTATCTCATACTACCTGTAAACGAGGGAAATACACTCCTAAATTTTGCAGAACAAAATGGTTTTTTTTGCACGAAGAAAGTATCAGTATTTCCCAAACCAAATACCCACGCTAAACGATTGTTGATTGAACTTTCGTGTATAGAAAATACTTGTGCAACATCTTCGATAACTATCGAAACAGAACTACGACACGAGTATCATCCTGATTTTATAGCACTGGTAAAAGATTTCTATTTGAAACTTTAAAAATTTTAAATTACTTTTGCTCAAACAAAAAAACTCAATACATGTACAGTATTCATACAATTACAAATACAATTTTACTTCTAAGCTGTTTTGTTGGCACTCAATACCTTGCAGCACAACAAGTACTTAGAGCTTTTATGGACAATGATATTTTAAGAAATGCAAATATTAGCCTGTTGATTGAAGATTTAAACACAGGCAAAACAATTGTTGACCTGCATGCAAAAACGAGCATTACACCCGCCTCGACCATGAAATTGGTAACAACAGCCACAGCATTAGAACTTCAGGGAGCTGACTATCAATTTACAACGACACTTGAAATTGATGGAAAAATTGGTACGGATAGCGTTTTAAGTGGTAATTTGTATGTGCGAAGCGGTGGCGACCCTACTCTTGGTTCCGAGAAAATGGGCAACCATTTTTTTCTTGACAAATGGGCAAAACTTATACTCACTTCGGGTATAAACAAAGTAAATGGAAACATTATTGTCATAGAGGATTATTTTGATTCGCAAGTAATAAACCCCAAATGGACATGGGAAGATATGGGTAATTATTACGCTCCAGGCATTCACAGCCTTGCCTACCGCGACAATACCTTTCGGTGTGTTTTTAAAACCGGGGCTATAAACTCCAAGCCCAAAATACTTGGCACGGATCCTTTTATATATGATCTTACCATCGATAATCAATTGCATATTACAGCCACAAAAAGTGACCTTGCTTATTTTTACGGCGCACCATTTTCAAAGCAACGCAGTGTTTATGGTGAAATTCCTGCCAACAAAGACGCATTCACAGTGAAAGGCGACCTGCCACATCCAGCCGAACAATTGGTAGCCGATTTCAATAGTACGCTTGTGAAAAATGGAATTCAAGTATTAAATCAAATTGAAACAATTTCCAATGTGCAAACAGCCAAGACCACATTAACAACGGAGCTTTCGCCTTCGTTGGGCGATATTGTACAACAAATTAATAATCATAGCGATAACCAATATGCCGAATATGTATTTAAAAATTTAAGTGCCATACATCAACAGCCCGGCACTATTGCCAATGCCCTTAAAATTATTAAAAACTATTGGGAATCGAAAGGTTTGCCAGTTGAGGAGTTAAACCAGCAAGATGGTTCGGGACTTTCGCCAACAAACGCAATTTCGGCAAACTTTTTTGTGCAACTCTTGCGATATATGCGCTTAAATAGCCAATGCAGTAATGTATTCTATAAAAGTTTAGCCATTTCGGGCAAAACGGGAACTTTAAAAAATTTTTTGAGCGATACTAAATTGGAAGGGAAAGTGCACGCAAAAAGTGGAACTATTGCTGGTGTAAAAAGTTATGCCGGTTTCATCGAAACCGGCACTAAGACATACGTTTTCGCCGTATTAGTAAACAATGCACACGGAACGTCCAAAGAAGTAACTGCAAAAATTGAAAAACTATTGCTTAATATAAGCGCTTTCGAATAGCTTTTATATCCTCCGATGTTACATAATCATCATAATCCATCTGCTTATCTATTATTCCGTTGGGTGTGAGTTCAATAATTCGGTTACAAACTGTTTGTATAAACTCGCGGTCGTGTGAAGCCATCAACACATTACCTTTAAAATTGACCAAAGTATTGTTAAAAGCCTGAATAGATTCCAAATCTAAATGGTTCGTTGGCGAGTCGAGCACCATCACATTAGCATTGCGAAGCATCATGCGCGAAATCATACAACGAATTTTTTCGCCTCCCGAAAGCACACTGGCTTTTTTGAAAATTTCCTCTCCCGAGAAAAGCATTTTACCTAAATAGCCGCGAATATACGACTCCAACGTATCGTCGGAATATTGCGATAGCCAGTCAACCAAATTCAAATCTGTGTTGAAAAACTCCGAATTATCCAAGGGTAAATAGGCATGTGTGATAGTTACACCCCAGGTGTAAGTTCCTTCATGTAGTTTGTCGTGACCATTGATAATCTCAAAAAAAGCAGTCATTGCCCGTGGGTCACGCGAGAGAAAAACGATTTTATCGTTTTTCTCTACATTAAAATTTACATCTTTAAAGAGCACAGTGCCATCATCGGCTTTTTTTCCTAAGCCGGCAATTTCCAGCACCATATTGCCAGGTTCGCGGTCGGGGGTGAAAATAATGCCCGGATATTTTCGGGTAGAAGGCTGTATCTCATCAATATTAAGCTTTTCCAACATTTTTTTACGTGAGGTAGCCTGCTTCGATTTAGCCACATTGGCACTAAAACGGCGAATAAACTCCTCCAACTCTTTCCGCTTTTCATCTGCTTTCTTATTTTGCATTTGCTGCTGCCTCAAGGCTAATTGGCTCGACTCGTACCAAAACGAATAATTACCCGGGAAGAGCTGTACCTTGCCATAGTCTATATCCACCGTGTGGGTGCTCACAGCATCCAAAAAATGGCGGTCGTGAGACACTACGAGCACCGTATTGTCATAGTTTGCCAAATAATTCTCCAACCACATCACTGTATCCACATCGAGGTCGTTCGTAGGTTCATCCAACAGGAGGTTATCGGGCTTGCCAAATAAAGCACGTGCCAATAAAACACGAACTTTTTCTTGTCCACTCACATCCTTCATAAGCGCATAGTGTAAGTTTTCTTTGATACCCAGCCCGCTAAGTAATGACGCAGCATCACTCTCGGCATTCCAACCATCCAATTCATTATATTTATCTTCTAATTCGGATGCGCGTATCCCATCGGCATCCGAAAAATCTTCTTTCAAATAGATCGCATCTTTTTCTTCTTTCACTTTCCAAAGCACCGTGTGTCCCATCATTACCGTATCTATTACGGTAAACTCATCGAATTCGAAGTGATCCTGTTTGAGCACAGACAAGCGTTCGCCATGTCCAAATTGAATGGTTCCGCGCGTTGGGTCTAAATCGCCACTGAGCAAACGAATCAGCGTAGATTTTCCGGCGCCATTTGCACCTATCACGCCGTAACAGTTACCAGCAGTAAATTTCAGATTTACATCCGAGAATAATACACGTTTGCCAAATTGAATGGCTAAATTAGATACAGTTATCATTTTTATTTAAAAGTTTAAAAAGTGAGTAAGGCTCAATAAATTTAATGCTTGTAGGTCAAAATAAAAGAATAGAGTAAATCTTAAAACAAGACTTGCTCTATTCTTTTTTCCGTATTAGTTAATGCGATATTTTATGCAATAATACCCAAGGCACGAGCTGCTTTCGCTATTTTTTCTACCGATTCATCTACCTGATCGAAAGTGTGTGTTGCCATTAATGAATAGCGCAACAAGGAATCTTCTGAAGGCACAGCGGGCGATACAACAGGATTAACAAAAACGCCATCGTCCATCAAGGTATGCGTTATAGCAAATGTCTTCATGTTATCCCTAATAAACAAAGGAATAATAGGAGATTGTGTTGGTCCTATTTCAAAACCGGCTTTCAGGAAACCAGCTTTTGCACGTTCTGTGTTTGCCCACAAAGCATCTTTACGCCAGGTTTCGTGCTCCATCACATCCAGAGCAGCCAACACGCAACCTGTGGAAGCAGGCGTAATGGAGGCACTGAAAATTAAAGTACGCGAATTGTGTTTCAAGAAATTGATAACACTTTCGTCGGCAGCAACAAAGCCACCAATCGTACCTAACGACTTACTAAAGGTACCACCAATAACATCCACGTCGTCGGACAAATTATAATGTTCGCAAATACCAGCACCGGTTTTTCCAAATACGCCCAAAGAGTGTGCTTCGTCAATCATAATCGAAGCATTGTATTTTTTTGACAATACCACCATTTCGGGTAGCAAAGCAATATCGCCTTCCATACTAAAAACGCCGTCGGAAACGATTACTTTCACTTTGTCGTAATCACATTTTTGAAGCAATTTTTCTAACGCATCCATGTCGTTGTGTTTGTATTTCAAAGTTTTTGAAAATGACAAACGTTTGCCTTCAATGATAGATGCATGGTCTAATTCATCAAAAATCAGATAATCTTCTCTTCCGGTTAAACAAGGTATAACGCCCGAATTTACGGTAAAACCAGTAGCATAAACCAATGCAGCGGGTTTATTGACTAATTTAGCTAAGCGCTCTTCTAGTTCAAGATGGATATCCAATGTTCCATTTAAAAAACGAGAACCGGCGCATCCTGTGCCATATTTTTCGATAGCTTTGATGGATGCTTCTTTCAGTGCGGGATGATTAGTCAGACCTAAATAGCTGTTTGAACCAAACATGAGCACTCTTTTTCCAGCAATTGTAACTACGGTGTCCTGATCTGATTCTATGGGACGAAAATAAGGATAAACGCCCATATCTTTAATCTTCTGGGGTGTATCGTATTTTCCAAGTACTTCAGTAAGTAAACTCATAAGTTGTATAATTTTTTTATTAGCGGCTGCAAAGATACTACATTTTTATTTCACTCGTTGTTATTTTATGTATAAAAGTAAGTTTTACACACCTGAAATGAACATGAAAAAGACAATATTTTAAAAATCATGTGGCTTTTATTTATTAAAAATATTTTAAATTTTAACAATAATTCGTTCTCCTAATCTTTTTGAAAGTTGTTTTTTTATATTTTCCAAATGTCCCATCTCTTCCATGAGCTCATCTACAAGTGTATTGTTTTTCATATCGGAAGCAGCTTTCAGTTCAAAAAGTTTTTGGCGAATCAAATCAAGTATGTAACTATTTTTAAATTCGTATATAACGCGCGGAATCAAATCTCCAAGTCTATCAGCATCACTCTCCACCTTTTTATTTTTTGAATGCACCTTACTTAATGTATATTTTTCTGCCACTAAATCAGCGGCTAACTCACTCATTTTTGCATTGTAGTGATACAAAAAAAAGCGTTCCGGTTCAAAGGCATTATCGTTTATGTGTAACTTATATTCACTACACGCAAGCTGATGCAAGGGATTAAAAAAACTCAATTCATCCTGCTCCAATTCATCAAAAATATACTGCGCTACTGTGAGTTGAGATGGCTCTTGGGGTGTGCCGGCAAATAAAACCTTTTGTCCGTAACGAATTAATAATTGTAGAATATTACGCTCTTCATTGTTGTATTGGAACACGGATGACTGAAGCGATTTCTCAACCGTATCAAACTGATTTTTAGTTGCTTGATTATGCAATTCATCATTTTTTACCCGAGCAGCAGTTTTTTCTTTTTCGTTAGTTTTAAGCTTATTAATCTCATGGTAAAGCATAGCCTCCTCCACGTGTAATAGCGTGCTACATTCCTTTACATATTCCGACCGAATAACAGAATTTGGAATAATGGCAATACTGCGCACAATATCAATTACCAATCCGGCACGTTTAACGGGGTCGTTACCAGCATCTTTCAACAGCAAATTAGTTTTAAAACGTATAAAATCGGCAGCATTTGTATCCACAAAATCAATAAAATCGGAGGCGTTGTGTTTGCGTGCAAACGAATCAGGGTCATCGCCATCGGGCAAAAGGAGTACTTTGATATTTAAGCCCTCTTCCAATAATAAATCGATGCCTCTAATGGAAGCTTTTATGCCAGCAGCATCACCATCGTAAATAACAGTAACATTATCGGTAAAACGATGAATAAGACGAATTTGACCAGGCGTTAGCGAAGTTCCAGACGATGCAACCACATTTTCGATACCACTCTGATGCATCGAAATTACATCGGTGTAACCTTCAACTAAAAAACATCTATCCTGCCTTACAATTGCCTGTTTTGCAAAATAAATACCATAAAGCTCGTTGCTTTTGTGATAAATTTCCGATTCTGGCGAATTGACATACTTCGCCATCTTGTCGTCCTTTTTGAGTATGCGGCCACCAAAAGCCACCACTTTGCCCGAAAGTGTGTGCACCGGAAACATAACACGCCCACGAAAACGGTCGGTAAGTTGCCCACTATCGTTTTCGAGCGACAAGCCTGTTTTTACAAGATAAGCCTTGTTATAAGCAGCTCTGAGAGCAGTGTGCGAAAATGCATCCCGCTGGTCGAGGCTATAACCAAGCTGAAATTTCTGAATAATATCATCTCTAAACCCACGCTCGCGGAAATACGCTAAACCTATTGATTTGCCATCGATGTGATTGTGTAAGGTTGATGAAAAATGTTTTTGAGCAAAATCATTAACCAAAAACATACTTTCACGATCGTTTCGTATCGCTATCTCTTCGGCAGTTAACTCTTTTTCTTGAAAATCAATATGGTATTTTCGAGCTAAAAATTTCAAGGCTTCGTAATATGAAATTTGCTCGTGTTCCATGATAAAATTCACAGAATTTCCTCCCTTGCCACATCCAAAACATTTAAAAATACCTTTGGCTGGCGATACGGTAAAGGATGGTGTTTTTTCGCCATGAAAAGGACACAGCCCCAATAGATTAACGCCACGCTTTTTGAGTGTAACATAATCCGACACAACATCCTGTATTTGAGCTGCATCGTTAATTTTATCTATCGTGGCTTGATCTAACATATTTTTTGGGGACACAAAGCTACTTATTTTATTCCAAACCTCAAAGTATAATTTAAATCTGGAATAAATAAAAGGCTGACTTTAATAATAAAAAGTCAGCCTTTTCAATTTTGATAAAAGGCAATTAATTTACTTTGAATTTCGTGTTGCCATGAATTAAAAAATCAACAATTTGCTTGGCAGCAGCAATTCCAGCATTCACGTTAGCTTCGGCTGTTTGAGCACCCATTTTTTTAGGAGTTGTGAAGTAGCGATTTGCAAATTCAGCTTTCATCACTGCATCGTTAGCTGGAATAATATCAGTAATGTACTTAAAATTAGCACGTTCTTTCATAAAACTAACTAATTGGTCTTCATCAATAACTTCTTTGCGAGCCGTATTTACAACTATAGCATCCTGTGGCATTTTAGATAATAAAGCAGCATTGATTGATTTTTTTGTTTCCGCTGTTGCTGGGATATGAACCGATACGATATTGCAAGAAGCATACAAGTCTTCGACACTATGAAGTGGTTTCACGGCATCAGCTTCCATTACTGAATCCGGACAATAGGCATCAAAAGCATAAATTTCCATACCAAAACCTTTGGCAATGCGCGCCACATTGCGTCCTACATTTCCGTAAGCATGAATGCCTAATTTTTTACCCATCAATTCGGTACCCGATGTGCCATTAAAGAAGTTGCGCACTGCAAATACCAACATACCAAAAACCAATTCGGCTACGGCATTGGAATTTTGTCCTGGAGTATTCATAACACAAACTCCAGCAGCCGAAGCAGCTTCTAAATCTACATTATCGTATCCTGCACCAGCACGAACCACAATTTTAAGTTGTTTGGCAGCAGCTAAAACTTCAGCATCAATAATATCACTTCGAATGATGATGGCATCGGCATCCGCCACTGCATCCAAAAGTTGTTGCTTCTGTGTATATTTTTCCAACAATGCCAATTCAAAACCGGCAGCTTCAATTTCGGTGCGAATGCCATTTACAGCCACTTTGGCAAATGGTTTATCTGTTGCAATAAGAACTTTCATAATGAATTTATTTTAAGCGTTTTGTTTTTCAAAAGCCATCATACAATCTACCAAAGCCTGCACACTTTCAATCGGCATGGCGTTGTAAATAGAAGCACGGAAGCCACCCACCGAACGATGTCCTTTAATGCCGTCCATACCGGCAGCCACTGCAAATTTTAAAAAGTCAGCTTCCAATTCTTTGTAAGCAGGTTTCATTACAAAGCAAACGTTCATAATAGAACGATCTTCTTTGGCAGCTGTACCCACAAACATTTTACTCGAATCGATTGTGTTGTAGAGCAATTCTGCTTTTGCTAAGTTTTTCTTTTCCATTGCCTGAATTCCACCGTTAGATTTCAACCAACGTAATGTTTCCAATGCGCTGTAGATAGGCAACACAGGAGGAGTGTTGAACATGGAACCTTCGGTAATGTGCGTTTTATAATTCAACATGGTAGGAATATAACGCGATACCTTGCCTAAAATTGAATCTTTGATAATAACAAAAGCTAAACCAGCAGGCGCTAAGTTCTTTTGAGCACCACCGTAAATGATGGCGTATTTTGAAATATCAACAGGACGTGAAAAAATATCTGATGACATATCGGCTACTAATGGAATTGGACTGTCCAAATCTTTGCGTAGCTCGGTTCCATAAATAGTGTTGTTGGTAGTGATGTGTAAATAATCGGCATCAGCAGGGATCACAAAATCTTTCGGAATAAAAGTGTAATTGGCATCTTTGGACGACGCTACTTCCACTACTTCACCAAATCCTTTGGCTTCTTTCATTGCTTTATTAGCCCACACACCCGTATTGAGGTATGCAGCTTTTGTTTCTAATAAATTGAATGGAACCATGCAAAATTGCATGCTTGCGCCACCACCTAAAAACAAAACGGAATAACCTTCGGGAATATTCAGCAGTTCTTTGAACAATTGACGAGCCTCTTCGATAACTGCTTCAAAATCTTTGGAACGATGGCTAATTTCTAAGATAGAAAGTGTAGAACCATTAAAATCTAACACAGCTTGTGCTGTTTTTTCAATAACTTCGCGTGCCAAAATAGATGGTCCTGCGCTAAAATTATGCTTTTTCATACAATAAAAATTATGTTGTTTTATTTGTTTTATGTATTAAAAATTGGAGCACAAAAGTACTCTTTTTTTTAGGTTTACTCTAAAAAAATACGTTTTATTATCTTAAATCACTGCTTTATTTATCTACAAATTCAGATAAATTATTTTCCTGCATTTTTATTACCAAACTATTGCACACTTACTGAATGAGTGTGTAAAAAAAACGCTGTAAATTTTGTTTACAGCGTATTTTTTTTCAACCTATGCTTTGTTCTGCTCTTTAGCCCAGCTATCCTTTAAAGATACTGTGCGATTGAAAACTAATTTATCAGGGTTAGAGTTAAGATCCACATTGAAATATCCAATACGCTGAAATTGAAATTGTTGTAGCTGCTTAGCTTCCACAAGTGAAGGTTCCACATAACAATTTGTAAGAATTGTCAATGAATTTGGATTTAACAACTCGCGGAAATCGCGTGGGTCGGCAGAAGGATTTTCTACGCTAAAAAGACGATCGTACAAGCGAACTTCAGCTTGTACAGCATGTGCTGCCGAAACCCAATGCAGTGTGCCTTTCACTTTTCTACTCGACTCGGGTAAACCACTTTTGGTTAAAGCATCGTATTCACAATATATTTCTTCGATATTTCCCTCTGAATTTTTTTTGCAACCAGTACATTTCACGATGTATGCACTTTTAAGGCGAACTTCTTGTCCGGGCGTCATGCGAAAAAACTTTTTTGGAGCATCCTCCATAAAATCTTCACGCTCGATATATAATTCACGAGCGAAAGGAATTTCGCGTATGCCAGCCGTTTCATCTTCTGGATTATTAACCGTTTCCATCATTTCAACCTTATCTTTAGGATAATTGGTTACAATCAGTTTTACTGGATTGAGAACAGCATTTACGCGTGTAGCTTTTTTATTTAAGTCCTCACGCACAGCATATTCTAACAAGCCAATGTCATTTTGAGCTTCAAACTTGGTGTAGCCAATTTTCTCAATAAAGCTATGAATAGATGCGGGCGAATAACCTCTTCGACGCAAGCCGCAAATAGTAGGCATGCGAGGGTCGTCCCAACCACTTACTAAACCCTCCTGCACTAACTGCAACATTTTGCGTTTACTCATTACGGTGTAAGTTAAGTTTAACCGATTGAACTCAATTTGTCGGGGGCGGTAAGCACTTGCTTTAAATTGATCGATAAACCAATCGTACAAAGGTCGATGCACTTCAAATTCAAGGGTACACAAGGAATGCGTTACTCCTTCAAAATAATCGGACTGACCGTGAGCATAATCATACATAGGGTATGCTTTCCAAGTATTGCCAGTTCGGTGGTGCGGGTGCGAAGTGATTACGCGATACATTAAAGGGTCGCGGAAGTGCATGTTGGACGAAGCCATATCTATTTTAGCACGCAGCACCATGGAACCCTCGGTAACTTCGCCTGAATTCATTTTCAAAAAAAATGCTAAATTTTCGGCTATGGGTCTGTTTCGGTATGGACTTTCGGTGCCAGGCACTGTTGGTGTTCCTTTTTGCTTAGCAATCTCTTCAGCCGATTGTTCGTCAACATAAGCTTTACCTTGCTTGATAAGTTCGATAGCCAAATCCCACAATTGTTGAAAATAATCCGAAGCGTAATAAATATTCTTCCACGAATATCCTAACCATTGAATATCTTCTTTGATAGAATCCACATATTCAACATCTTCCTTCACAGGGTTGGTATCGTCGAAGCGAAGATTACATACACCCTCATAATCGCGCGCAACACCAAAATCGAGACAAATAGCTTTGGCGTGGCCAATGTGTAAATATCCATTTGGCTCTGGCGGAAAACGGGTTTGAATTCGTCCACCATTCTTTCCTTCTCGCAAGTCTTGTTCAACAAAAGCCTCAATAAAATTGAGGATTTTTTTTGGTGATTCTTCGTTTTGTGTTTCCATATAAATAGTTCAAAAAAAAAATTAATCGAAATAACTTTTTAAAATACCTCGAGGAGAATTTTTTATAAAAAGTAAAATTTCATCGCGTTCTTTGGTTGCAGGCAATTCGGCTGTTATGCGCTCAATAGCATGAGCTGTATTCATGCCCTTTAAAAATATATACCTGTAAACATCCTGAATATCACGTATTTGTTCGTTTGTGTAACCGCGACGTCTCAAGCCAATAGAATTAATTCCGGCATAAGAAAGTGGTTCACGACCAGCAGTAATAAAAGGTGGCACATCTTTGCCTACTTTAGAGCCACCCTGAATCATGACATGCGAACCTATGCGCGTGAACTGATGCACTAAAATGCCTCCACTCAGAATGGCATAATCATCAATAACAACTTCGCCAGCTAACTGGGTATTATTGGATATAATGATGTTGTTTCCTAATTTACAATCGTGTGCCACATGGCAATAAGCCATGATTAAGCAATTGTTTCCAATCACTGTTTTTCCTTTCGAAGCGGTGCCCCTATTTACTGTAACAAATTCGCGCAAAGTAGTGTTATCACCGATTACAGCCAATGTATCCTCACCATTATATTTCAAATCCTGGGGAATAGCACCAACAACAGCTCCCGGAAAAATCTTACAATTTTTCCCTATTCGCACGCCTTCCATAATCGTTACGTTGGAACCAATCCAAGTACCATGGCCAATTTCTACATTTTTATCAATCGTAACAAAAGGATCTACCACAACGGTTGGAGCTATTTTTGCATCCGGATGAATGTAAGCTAAGGGTTGTTTCATATAATTTGAAATTTGTATTTTAGCAAAAATATTTTATGAAAAAAATATGGAAATAAAATTCTATTTATTTTTAACTATTTGAGCCATAAACTCAGCTTCTACTGCAACTTTGCCGCCCACAAAGGCATAGCCTTTCATAATAGCACAGCCGCGACGCATGGGTTCTGTCATTTCGAGGCGAAAGATTAAGGTATCACCCGGAACCACTTTTTGACGAAATCGGACATTATCAATTTTCAAAAAATAAGTAGAATAGCGTTCTGCCTCTTCCAAATCATTGAGAACCAATATTCCACCAGTTTGAGCCATTGCTTCAACCAACAATACGCCAGGCATAACAGGTTCATCGGGGAAGTGTCCCATGAAAAAGGTTTCGTTTGCAGTTACATTTTTCACACCAACCACCACATTTTTACGTATGTTGATTATTTTATCAACTAATAAAAAAGGCCAGCGATGTGGTAAAAGTTTGCGTATTGCATTGATATCCAATACAGGAGCAACAGTATCGTTATAAATTGGACATTGAACCTCTTGTTTTTTCAGTTCTTTACGAATAATTTTGGCAACATCCGTATTGATTTTATGACCAGGATAGCGTGCAATTACTTTACCTATTAGAGGCTTTCCGATAAGCGACAAATCACCAATCACATCCAATAATTTATGCCGTGCAGGCTCGTTTTCGAAATTCAAATCGCCACTCAAAATAGCTGGTTTTGAGGCATCTATCACTTCATGATGCAATTTTGCTGCCAAAGCATCCATTTTATCCTGAGGCATTAGCAGGTCGTATATCACAATAGCATTCTTCAGATCTCCACCTTTAATCAAATTCATATTAAGCAAAGGTTCTATTTCGTGTACAAACACAAAAGTACGCGCAGCTGATACTTCCGTAGCAAAGTCGCTCAAATTATCCAACGAAGCAAACTGGTTGCCTAAGGTTGAAGATTTAAAGCCAATGTGCACATCGACACTAAACTTATCGTCGGGCAAAATGGTAATTTTGGCACCACTCTCCGGTAAGGTATATTCAATTTTTTTGGTAACAATGTAATAATCTTTTTCAGCATCTTGCTCTACAATACCCACTTGCTGCATGTTTTCGACAAAAAATTTAGCACTGCCGTCCAAAATTGGAAATTCGGGTGCATTTACTTCGAGCGTACAATTGTCTATTTCAAATGCATATAAGGTAGCAAGTGCATGCTCAACCGTACTAACTTGCACATCGCCTTTTTGAAGCACTGTGCCGCGAACAGTGTGTGTAACGTGCTCAGCAAGAGCATCGATAATAGGTTGATTTTCTAAATCAACACGCTTTATTTTAATGCCGTGATTGGCTGGTGCAGGCTGAAATGTAAGTACGATATCCAAACCTGTGTGCAGTCCTTTTCCTGCAAGCGTGAACGAATTTCCTATTGTTTTTTGATTTGA
Source organism: Porphyromonadaceae bacterium CG2_30_38_12 (assembly GCA_001873635.1). Lineage (GTDB taxonomy): Bacteria > Bacteroidota > Bacteroidia > Bacteroidales > Paludibacteraceae > Paludibacter. The sequence continues at coordinate 28,735 of MNZK01000100.1, forward strand.
CATGCTACGATAATTCTAATTAAAAAAAAATATAATCGGTGTTTATAATAATACTGTCGTTTTTGCTATAAAACTTTTGATTCTAATTCCGATATTTTGCGTTGTAGTTCATATACAATGCGCTGCAATTCAGGCAAATTTTTATGAACAATAGCTGCACGCTGAAAATTTTTCATGGGCACTGCGGGATAACCCATATACATAGAACCTGCTGTTTTAATAGAATTTGCAATACCCGACTGTGCACCTAAAATAGTGCCATCGGCAATTTGCAAATGCCCTGCAATGCCAACCTGACCAGCTATCATGCAGTTTTTACCAATTTTAGTTGAACCGGAAATACCTGTTTGCGAGGCTATTACAGTGTTTTCTCCTATTTCAACATTATGCGCTACTTGTACCAAATTATCTATTTTAACTCCTTTGCGCACAATAGTGCTGCCCAGTGTAGCTCGATCAACGGTGCTATTGGCACCAATTTCTACATCATCTTCCAAAACTACATTTCCCAATTGTGGAATTTTTTTGTAAATACCATTTTCGGCTGGTGCAAAACCAAAACCATCAGCACCAATACTAACTCCCGAGTGTAAAATGCAATTTTTCCCAATCACAGTATTATGATACAAACTTACTTGAGCATGAATGATGGTATTGTCGCCAATCACCGTATCTTCTTCTATGCTGCAATGTGAATATATACAAACATTGTTGCCTATTGTTACGCCCGAAGCAATGTGTACAAATGCTTCAACATAAACATTATCGCCCATTACAACACCATCGGCAATGTCGGCAAGTGTCGAAATACCATGTCGTTTTGGCGTTGCCTGATCAACTACGGTCATTAATACTGCCAATGCCTGATAGGCATTTTCAACACGAATTAAAGTTGCATTAATCGGTTTTTCAACCACAAAATCGTTATTTACAAGAATAATGCTGGCTTTGCTTTCGTATATATATTGACTATATTTGGGGTTTGCCAAAAAACTTAATGTTCCAGGTTCTCCATCCTCAATTTTTGAAAAGTTATTGACTTTTACAGTAGCATCGCCTTCGATAGTACCTTTTAAAAAATCAGCAATTTGTTGTGCGGTAAACTTCATTTATAAAAAATTTGGGTGCAAAAGTACAAAAAAAATCTAAATTTCTGACATAAACTTGTAATATCTATCTTATTTTATAGTGGCAGAAGAAGTGTTTCTCTACCTTTTTGGTTAAAACCTGAATGTTGAGCATGTCCGAGACATCTGCCACATCCCTTACTGAGCCATTTTTTAATAAAACATTTATATTGTCGTCGCCTTGGGAGTAAGTGTCGGTGCTAACCACTTCGTCGCCTACAAAATATGCTGCTTCACTCCTACTAACGTTAAAATGTGTCATGTATTGCATCAAACGCTGCTCCATTTGACTATCAGTGAGCAACTCAGAATTCACTTCAACCTTAAAAAGGCGTCTATTCGTAAAATCACGACATAGCGTAGAAAGCACCAAATCAGCATGCGTGCTCCACACTTTGATGGCACAAATCAAATCCGAATCATCTAAATTGGCAAAATGCTCCAATGCCGCATTTGAATTTGTAAACAACTCTTTATTAACAGCCTGTCTCAAAAAATAAGACAAAGCGGGAGAAGCAAAAAGATTTTCGCCTTGTAAGCTCA
>MNZK01000060.1 GCA_001873635.1 Porphyromonadaceae bacterium CG2_30_38_12
AACACGATTTGTGACGCAAATCAGGTTTTACACGAAGTGGCTAACACGATTTGTGACGCAAATCAGGTTTTACACGAAGTGGCTAACACGATTTGTGACGCAAATCAGGTTTTACACGAAGTGGCTAACACGATTTGTGAACTGCCGCTGCTTTATCTAATCGAAAGAAAACGTGACTGCCGCTTCGCGTCAGACCCGTTTTCTTTCAGCCAAAACCACTTGCAATTCACTCACAAATTTCTCAAAATCTTCCGAATGGAATTTCGAATAATTCATTTGCTTACAGATATTTATAATGCGTTTGAAATAGTCCATTACATCAACAAATCCATTAAAATCAAAATTTGCATGGCAAATATCCATCACCAAGTTAAGCATATATTCTTGTCGTTCAATAGGAGTTACTGCATCAATTTTGTCAAAAGCATCTTGTTGAAGTATCACAAAATCAATCACTTCCGATTTCCAAAAAGTTAGGTGATAATCAACAGGAATGCCATCGTCGCCCAAAATATTAATTTGCTCTTGTACTTCTTTGCCACGTTGCAAAAGGGTTTTCATTTCGTTCACCATACTTGTCCAGTTGGGCGAAATGCGTTTCGAAATATATTCCTCAAATTCGGGATATTCGATGTATTTTGAATAACTGTCAATCGGATTTACAGCTGGATAGCGTTTACGGTCGGCGCGGGCTTGCTCCAATGCATAAAAACAGCGGGCTACCTTTTTAGTTCCTTCGGTTACGGGCTCTTTCAGGTTACCTCCAGCAGGCGAAACCGTTCCGATAAAAGTAATGGAACCTGTTTGTCCGTTTTTAAGATACACATAACCGGCTCTACTATAAAAAGTGGCGATAATTGCCGATAAATCCATCGGAAATGCATCCTGACCTGGCAGTTCTTCCATGCGGTTGCTCATTTCGCGAAGTGCCTGCGCCCAACGCGAAGTTGAATCGGCCATCATCAGCACGCGTAATCCCATGGCGCGGTAATATTCCGAAATAGTCATAGCGGTGTAAACCGAAGCTTCACGCGAGGCAACCGGCATATTCGAAGTATTAGCAATAATAATAGTACGTTCCATCAGTTTACGACCAGTGTGTGGGTCTTCCAATTCCGGAAATTCCACAAAAATTTCTACTACCTCGTTGGCACGCTCGCCACAAGCAGCAATAATTACAATATCGGCTTCGGCTTGTTTAGATATAGCGTGTTGCATTACCGTTTTTCCGGTACCGAAAGGACCGGGAATAAATCCTGTTCCGCCCTCTACAATTGGGTTGGCTGTATCTATAATTCGCACACCTGTTTCGAGCAATTTAAACGGTCGTGGCTTTTCGGTATGAACAGTTATGGCTTTTTTAACAGGCCATTTTTGCACCATAGTTATGGCATTTTCTTTACCATCGGCATCTAAAATAATAGCAATTGTATCTAAAAGTTTAAATTCTCCAGCTTCAACAATCGACTTTACGGTAAAAAAACCTTCCATTTTGAAAGGTACCATAATTTTATGCGGCAGAAAATTTTCGTCCACTTCACCCAACCACATTCCAGCTTCTACTTTATCGCCAACCTTGGCAATAGGCTTAAAGTTCCACAGTTTTTCGGTGTCTAACGGGTAGTTGTATTCTCCACGTTGCAAGAAAACGCCGGTGAGCTTGTCCAAGTCGTTTTGCAAACCATCGTAATTGCGCGAAAGCAATCCAGGACCGAGTGTTACTTCGAGCAAATGCCCTGTAAATTCCACATCGTTTCCAACTTTGAGTCCACGTGTGCTCTCGAAAACCTGAACGTACACGTTTTTTCCAACCACTTTAAGTACCTCAGCCATTAACTTTTGTGTACCTAATGCGATGTATGCAATTTCGTTTTGCGAAACGGGTCCATCCACTTCTACCGTTACCAAGTTCGAAATTATTCCTTTTACTTTTCCTTTTGTCGACATAATATTTTAACGTGCCAATTTTACAATAACCAATATGCCAATTACAGATTATTGTCAAAAAAATGCTATTTAAGTTGTTATTTTTCTATTTTTGCTGTATATCCAATAGGATTCAGTGTTTTCGATTTTAAAGTATTCATTTCGGTAATAATATCCAGAATTTCAGCTATTCTCATATCGTTATCGACCATATATTCTTCTAATTTTTTATTCAGTTCAGCATATCCCAAGGTAAATATCGACGACATCCTGTTTTTGAGGTCGCAAATTGCAACATCAAACTTAAACCGTTTCTAATTTCACTCCCTCTTTCATTCCCACTAATAATTGGCGGAAAATCTGTGTTCCTTTTTCCACCGAAAGTGTTTTCCAACGTTCAATCATTTCAATTTTAAGCACGTAAGCCAATACTTTTTCGATGGAAAAATAATTAAAGAAAGTGTTTTCTTCGAGCCATGACCATTTCAAAGCATCAATTTTTTTTTCACGTTCGAGCAAGTCATTTTCTTCAGCAATACGCAACACCACATCCAACTGTTCGAATAAGCCTGCCAAACCGAAATCGCGGGCATTGCTTGTTTTGATTGCTAAAGCCACTTCGTTATTTCCCAGAACCATAGTTCGTTGATCGAAACCATGTTTTCTACAGGCATAAGCTGAAAGGATATTGTTGATATTCAAATTAAATTCAAACCAATTGCTGAGAAAACTGTTGCTATTCTGCATGGCATACTCATAATACAATCCCGACAAATAATCCACATTCAATACTCCCTCAGCATTTACTTTTTCGTTACCGAATGTGTGGTAAAATTTCTGAATATAAGGCAATAGCCGTTTGTCATTAGGGTTTTCAACTTCTTGCATGAGTGCTAAAAGTTCAGCCCAATTGGTTGAACTTAAATTTCCAAGCGGGTTTAATGCTGCATCTTTGTTGTTTAAGTAAGCCAAAAAATTTGCGTTGTCATAGTTTGCAAAAACTAACTTCAACAATTCAGTATCCAATGCAGAAAGTTGCTCCAATAACTCGTTTTTGAATTCGAGCATTGAAATTGTAGTTTTTGTATCTTCGGCTTGTATATCGGGAAGTCCCGCAATCAGGCAGTAGTAATTCATTTTAAAAAAGCATTTCCACTAATTTCGGTCTCAAAAACTCTTTGAAATAGGCAATAAACTCCGCATCGCCAAAGGTAATTTTGTAACCTTCCTTTTCAGGTATTATTGCAAAATCAGCTTTTAAGCCATTAGCCTCTGTGATTTTCACACCTTTGTTCAACAACTCTTTAGCGTTGGCAATAAAATAATCTGTAAGGGCTTTTGCATCGCTTGTTTCTATGGTAATAGATTGTTTTTTGCCCCATTCCTGCACAAGACTCAGCATAGTTTTTTGCATAAATGCCTTGTCGGCAGTAGCAGCTTTTACCGAAGCAGTAACAATACTACCACAAATTAAATCGGTTATTTCAGTTTTCAGTGCATTTACCGACTGTTGTGCAAAAAGCTTCAGCTCCGACTGCGTGTTTTTATTTAGTTCAGCTGCTTTTGCCTGTGCCTCCGAAATTATTTTCAGTGCCTCAGCCTCAGCCTTAGCCTTCATTTCCTCAGCCTGTGCCTTTGCATGTTCAACAATCGCTTTAGCCTCTTCATTCCCTTTTTCTACACCTTCGAGATAAATTTTATCGGTGAGTTCTTGCAATTTTGTATTCATTAGAATAATTTTTTTCTTTTTGGTTGCACAAATGTACTAATTTGTAATCAATTCAAGTTCTTTTTTAATATATTTACACAAATGAAATCTATTTTAGTTGTACTAAATCGAATGTTTTCTTTTTGCTAACTCAAAAAAGATAGTAATTTTGTAAAAAATTATATTTAGAGCAAACAAAAATCGCATGTTGGAATTTTCCACGCAAAATATAACTTATTTGCAAGGTGTAGGTAGTAAACGAGCCACACTCCTTGCTGCGGAGCTTGGCATACGATCGGTAGAAGATTTACTGCGTTACTATCCGTACAAATATGTGGATAGAAGCCGCTTTTACTATTTGCACGAAATTGATGGTTCCATGCCATACATACAAGTTAAGGGACAAATTTTACAATTTGACTTGCACGACAAGGGTCGCAAAAAGAGACTCACAGCAATTTTTAGCGATGGCAAAAGCACTATAGAGCTTGTCTGGTTTCAGGGCATTAAATTTATTTTGGAAAAATACCGCAAAGGCATCGATTATGTAATTTTTGGCAAGCCAGAAGCTTTTAATGGCAAGTATAACATACTGCACCCCGAAATGGACTTACTATCCGCCATGCCACCCTTAGAGAAAATGGGTTTACAACCATTTTACAACACAACCGATAAAATGAAACGGGAGTATTTGAACTCCAAAGCCATTCAAAAAATCATTTTTCCATTGGTTCAAAATCTTCAAAGTGGCATATCGGAATCATTACCCGCCTACATATTGAAGCGTTTCGCACTCATGAATTTAACCGAATCGTTGGTGAATATTCATTTTCCTCCAAATTCGCAGGTTTTGAACAAAGCGCGCCAACGCCTGAAATTCGAAGAACTATTTTACATTCAGCTCAGCATATTACGACAAACAAAGTGGCGCGAACAAAACTTTAAAGGATTCATTTTTAGTCAGATTGGTAATTTTTTTAATAGATTTTACAAAGAATATCTTCCGTTTGAACTTACCAATGCTCAAAAACGAGTCATACGTGAAATTCGTATCGATGTAGGCTCCGGAAAACAAATGAATCGTTTGCTACAAGGCGATGTGGGAAGTGGAAAAACATTGGTTGCGCTTATGACAATGCTATTGGCTGTGGACAATGGCTATCAGGCTGCCCTCATGGCACCGACTGAAATACTTGCTAATCAGCATTTTATTTCCATAAAAGAATTTTTGGGCGATATAGGTGTGCAAGTTGAGCTCCTCACAGGCTCTACACGCCCCAAAGCACGCAAATCACTTCACGAGCGTTTACGTGCAGGAACGCTCCACATGTTGGTTGGTACACACGCCCTAATCGAAGACAATGTCCAATTCAAAAACTTAGGTTTTGTGGTGATTGACGAGCAGCATCGCTTTGGCGTGGAGCAACGATCCAAGCTATGGAAAAAAAATGTACAACCACCCCATATTTTGGTTATGACTGCCACGCCCATTCCACGCACATTAGCCATGACGCTGTACGGCGATTTGCGAGTGTCGGTTATCGACGAGCTGCCTCCAGGACGCAAACCCATCCAAACCTATCATTATTACCAAAACAAAAGACAATCGCTTAATCAATTTATTGCCAAGCAAATCAATGAGGGACGACAAATATACATGGTGTATCCGCTGATTAAGGAAAATGAAAAAATGGATTTGCAGGATTTGGAAAACGGATATATTTCAATTTGCGAAACCTTTCCTTCCTACAAGGTTAGCAAGGTACATGGCAAACTGAAAGCTGCCGAAAAAAACTACCAGATGCAAAAATTTGTGTCGGGTGAAGCACAAATTATGGTTGCAACAACAGTTATCGAAGTGGGTGTGAATGTACCCAATGCTTCGGTTATGATTATCGAAAATGCCGAACGCTTCGGACTTTCGCAATTGCACCAGCTCCGCGGCAGGGTGGGACGTGGCGCCGACCAATCATTCTGTATCTTGCTCACCGGATATAAGTTAGCCACCGAAACACGCAAACGCATGGAAATAATGGTGCGCACCAACGATGGCTTCGAAATTTCGGAAGCCGACTTGCAATTGCGCGGACCTGGCGACCTCGAAGGAACTACTCAAAGTGGCATGCCCTTCGAACTAAAAATTGCTAACTTAGCACAAGATGGCAAAATGCTCGAAATAGCCCGCAGCGTGGCAATGGAACTGCTCGATGATGATAGCAAACTTGAAAAAGCGGAAAACCTTATTCTACTTCAGCAACTCAATCGTCTGAAAACAAACACCCTAAACTGGGGAGTGATAAGCTGAAACCAGCATAACAAAATTTTATCCAGCGTGAAAAGACCGTTTAGCCATACAAGGAGCCTATTATTCCCGACTCAATAAACTACTCGCATTCTTGCAATGAAAGAACTACATCTATCATTCAGAAACATACAGCTTATACAACACTAAGCCAGCATTTTGCCTAAAAGCTTACATCCTCAAAACACAATGCATATATAGGTCTTTTCTGGCAAACGTACAAGTTGCAAATCTGCTTTTTTTTTGTAAAAGAGAAAAAAATGGTTTATCTTTGTGGGAGAAAAAAAAGAGTAAGGGATAGCCAAAGTTTACAGAACCTTAATTTTGCAATTTCAAAAACAATTAATCCATGCAGAACAAGATACTATCATTAATTTTACTTTCGTATTATAGCGGACAAAGAATACCGACAGCCTTTTACAAAATTAAAGAACTACTCGACAGAGAAAATATACCGTTTGAATTTATTGTAATGGATGATGGATCAAAAGATGATTCATATAAAATTGCATTAGACTTAGAAAAGAACGAACCGAATGTAAAAGCTTATCAATTAAGCAAAAACTATACAAGTCATTACTCGATATTTGCCGGACTAACGCTTTGTAATGGAGCATGCGCTATGCCTATGGTCGATGACGAACAACAGCCTTATTCAACAATTGTAGAGATGTATCGATTATGGGAGAAAGGCGCTAAAGTTATTATACCACATAGAGTTACACGAGATGATTCCTGGAGTAGTCGGTTTTTATCCGAAACTTATTATAAAATAATGAATTCACTATCTGAAGTCTCTTTCCCGATTGGTGGTGCTGATTTGTATTTTATTGATAGAGAACTGATTGATTTGTTAGCAAACAAAATTCATCACATCAAGACATCAAGTATTATTGAGGTTTTACGCTTGGGCTTTGATCCTATCTATTTACCTTACAACAGACCTTTAGGTTTAAATGAGGGAAAATCTCGTTGGAGTTTTAGAAAAAAAGTGAATTTAGCAAAGGACACATTTTTCACATCTTCTACATTTCCTATTCGATTAATCCTCAATTTAGGTTTGTTTTTTTCGTTTTTTTCGTTTTTTCTTATCTGTTTTTACATTTACATCTATTTCTTCGGAAACAATTCATTCTGGAAAAACACCCTACCGGGCTGGACATCTTTAGTAGTATTTATTTCTTTCTTTAGTGGATTAATTCTATTCTCGATTGGAGTTTTAGCCGAATATATTTGGCGTATTTACGAAGAGGTAAAAGCTAGACCAGGATTTATTGTTAAAAAGAAATGAAATTCCAAGAAATCATTCAAACTTTATGGAAAAAGCTATTTGGGTTTTCCATTGTTGGAATAATCGTAACATTATTTTCAATTTTTCTTTTATATCTATTTATTCAAGTTTTTAAGTTTAATCTTTATATTGGTTACTCACTATCTTACATAATCTCAATTTTAGTATCTTTGTGGCTTAATAATACTTTTGTGTTTAAAAGTGGGGCTATAAATATTAAAAAAACATACAAATACTTTGCTGTATATTTAATCAGTATGGCTATTGGTTTGCTTTTACTAGTGCCTCTTGAACTGATTTTTCCTAATCTTGCAAAATTCTGGTTAACTTTAATGTGTGTGCCCATAACTTATACGTGGAATTTTTTCTTTGCAAACAAAATACTTAAATAAAGAAATTTTTTATTAATATGAAAAAACTAATTGAATATTTATCAAATAACTCAATAACAATCTTATTGTTTATATTAAACTTAATTTTTGGCATTTACTTTATTGTTTTAGCATATTACTCCAGACCTCATTATGATGATTTACATTTTATGTGGGCTACAAGAGAATATGGAATTTTAGGTTTTGTAGATTACGTATATAATATTGCTTCAGGTAGATTTATTATGTATTTAATTGTTGGGACATTTGCTAAGCTGCAATATATCTTTGATAACAATTTATTAATTCCAATTATTTATGCCTTAATTGGTTTTGGCTTTACCTTTCATGTTGTGAAAAATGTCTTAAGAAATAGTAATTTTCTAATTTTAAATTCAGTCATTTTATTTTATTGCATTTATATTATTACAAGTATTGATTTTGCCGTATTTAATTGGTATGCAGGTTCAATTTATTATATAATAGGACCTCTCATTCTATATTTCTTTTATTTGATTAATTTTAAACATCATAGCTACAAAACCTACATTCAGTTATTTATTCTTTCAGTAATTATAGGTGGAATTCAAGAAGCTTATACCGCAATTTTCATATCAATGATTTTTGTAAATATAATTCTATATGCACTAAAATTAAGAAAATTCAACTTAAAACATTCCCAGATAAGACTGCTTTCGCTCTGTCTTATAGTCACTTCAATTATATTTTTAATTGTCATTATTGCTCCAGGT
>MNZK01000097.1 GCA_001873635.1 Porphyromonadaceae bacterium CG2_30_38_12
TATATAAAAATGCTATATTCATTAGTTGTTTGCCAATAGCTACCATCCACTCTTTCCAGCATTACACGACCCGAAGCTTTGTCCCTAAAGCGATATTGATAATTATAACCACCTTGTTTTAATAATGTTCGATAAAAATATAATTCTTTTTTAAAATCATAATCCATAATATTTTGATCAGCCATTAAATTATAATTAAAATCACCGCCTACATAAATTTTACCATCAAAAAAAGGCTTTTTTATGTCTAATACAAAGTTAACCCACATATAATCAGCTTCTACATCTACTGCATCGGTGGCTCGTTGAAGATTAATTACAAATTTTCCATCGGCATCAAACTCTTGGTTGTAAGCATCGTTGGCTTGAATTTTATCCGTTGTTAAGTAGGCTGCATACTGAGGCTGCATATAACGGATGGCATCTACACCCCTGCTCGCTGCATACACGGATGATATATCGAAGGTATGAAACTCGCTGCCACCTTCAAAAATAAGCTGTTTGTTGTTCACATAGCTGAGCGCGTTGCCTTGCACATAAGTAGGCACAATTCCTTTTACTTCATTATCAAAGCGATTGTTTTGACGAATAAATACTTGTATTTCGCGCATTGGATTTTGAACCGCCAACCCATTAAGAAGTACATCGAAATCAACTTGTTGTAACTTGCCATTCAATTCAATGTCGGTATTAGCTCTTACTTTAGTATGAATTGTAACTTTTGGATCACAAATAGAAAAACAAACCTGAGCAATAGGATTTTCCGTTTGATTGTCTTCGTAAATTTGTGTAACATAGTTTCCTGAAATTTTGAATTGCATGTCGGTATTAGGAAGCTCAAATTGGTAATGTGTGTAAAGTGTTGTTGTGTTTACTGATTTGCTTACATCGCTAATGGTACCTGTAGTAAAACCAGTAAGAAATTCAGTTGTTGAAAGGGAACTTACTGTCCAATCGGCATTGCAATGAATAACGCGGTAAGAATAAGCATGTGCATCGTAAGATAATTGGTCAAATGAAAATTGTAGCTTTTCATCACTATTCAAATTTATCATATTCGAAGAATATTTATCTGTGGGAGTCTTCGATCGAAGAGTTTTTATGCTCGTATCGAAAATTTGAGTTCGATATACTTGTGCAACTACTGAAAGCCCTGTAAATAATATATACAACGCAATATGCAACGTACGACGGAAATGCCAATAAAACATACAGGATAATTAATATGAATACTTTTTTACAGTTTTTATTATGAATTATCAAATTTTGTGCCAACCTAAACTCAATGCCACTATAATGCTGAAATAAGGAAATCGTTGCTCGTTTACCAACCAAAATCATACGATATAAATTTGTATGCGTTAAAAATAAACATAGCTTTTTTAATCCATAAGCTTTCTTGTTTGTACACACAAATGAGAATATTATATAATTACTGTTAATTATAAATGTCTTATTACATTGAAAATCAATATGTTTATTAAATTTTGAAAAAATAACACTCAAACAATTTTAATCAAAACATCGTTTGGTAAATTTGTTCAACAATTTTGTCAAACAATTTAGTCAGAGTTATGAAAGAGAGCGCTACGGAGGAATTAATTATCAATACTGCGAAACATATTTTCTTTTTTAAAGGAGATTATCATGCTACTACACAAGATATTGCGGATGCAGCAGGCATCAACAGGGCTTTAATACATTATTATTTTCGCACAAGGGAACAATTGATGGAGACTGTTTTGAAGGTGGCAACCACCAAAATGAACGAGCGGCTATACTTGATTACACAATTGGAAGTGAGTTTTAAAGAGAAAGTTAGTAATTTGATTAACCTGCTTATTGACGGCATGCAAGAAACCCCTTATTTGGAAAACTTTGTGGTGAATGAATGCAACCGATTGAACTTAACTTGCGTTACAAATCCTCACAAAGAATTGATAGAGAGTTGTTTGGGTGGCTTCATGGCCGAAATGCAAGAAGAAATGAAGCGGGGCACTATACCAACGGTTGAACCTTTGCACTTTGTGATTAATTTGTTGGCTTTGTGTGCTTATCCTATTAGTATGCGCCCATTAATTCAACGAACTTTTGGATTGGAAGACGATTATTATCAACAATTTATAAAAAATCAAAAAAAAACTATTTATACTATATTATTCAGAGAAACGGCAGAATAGTAGAATGAAATTTAGCATTAATTTAATTAAAAAATGAATAGAAAAATAAGCATAAAACAAACCATGTTGGGCATACTCCTTCTGTTGGGTGTGCAGCTGCACGCACAGAAAACATACAGCTTGGAGGCGTGCATTGAGCAAACATTGACAAACAATTTGCAAGTAAAAAACAGTGAGTTAGACCAGCAATCCATCAATTCGCAAATTACGGAGGCTAAAAGTGGCTTTTTGCCTTCCATCGATTTGAATGGGCAGTATCAGTATTATATTACCATTCCTTCTATGCTCGTGCCCGCTGAAATGTTTGGTGGTCAGGTTGGTCAATATAAAGCTATTTCGTTTAGTTCCAAACAAACCACCACGGCGAGTATTCAGGTGTCGCAAGTGCTTTTTAATCAAAAAGTATTTATTGCACTAAAAGCAGCCAGAACGGCTAAAGACGTAACGGCATTGCAAATGACTAAAACTAAGGAAGATTTAATTTATAATGTGTCGGCGGTGTATTACAACATACAGGTAATAAACGAAAATTTGAACATGCTCGACAGTAATATCGTCAGTATGGAAAAAATGTTGGTTATCAATAAAACTTTGGAAGCCAATAACATTTTGAGTAAAAGTGCTTACAAGCGTCTTCAAATTAATTTTGAAAATTTGAAAAATGAGCGTCAGAATTTAAGTTTAACTGGCGAAAAGGCAGCGAACTTATTGAAATTTTTAATGGGATTGCCCCTCACAGAACATCTCGTTGTTAGTGGTTTTGAACAAAAAGAGTATCAATTAAACGAAGCAGGTGCCGATGTGGAAAAACGGTCGGATGTTCAGCTCATGAACAAACAAATAGAGATAGCCGGATTGGAAAAGAAAATCGCTATTGCTGACTTTTATCCTTCGCTGGCGGGCGTTTATAATTACGGACTGACGGGCTACAACAATGAATTTTCACTGACCAAAACAATCAATGATAGTTGGATGAAAGGAAGTTATATCGGTTTGCAACTAAAAGTGCCCATTTTCAGTGGATTTAGTCGAACACAAAAGCTAAAGCAAAAGGAGTTTGGCGTTCAGAAAGCTAAAAACAGTTTGGAATTGGTGAAAGAATCAGCACGCAAGGAAATAGCTGATGCCACGAACAATTATAGGAGCAGGTACAATTCGTTTGAAAACACAAAACGAAGCTTAGCATTGGCTAAGGAACTATTTCAAAATTCAAACACGGAATATAAAAACGGAATTATCAGCATTTCCGATTTATTACTTATTCAAAACGACCTCACCACGGCTCGTAACAATTATAGCAACGCCATGATTAACTTACGATTGGCAGAAATTGAATTAAAAAAATCAAAAGGAGAATTAGTAAAGAACAAATAAAGAAAAACGTATGAAAAAGAATATTATTACCCTAATAATCATTGTGATAGTTATTGCAGCAACCGTTTACAAGTTAGCTGCCAACGTAGAAGTAGCCAAAAGTAAAGCTTACATACCCGAAGTTTCCAAAGCTGTGGTGGTAAAAGCGGAAGAGGTGCTGAAATCAGATTTCAACTACGAATTTACCTACTCGGGGACTTTTATCCCCAACAGGGAAATCATGTTAGTACCCCAAGCTCAGGGCGAAGTAAAAGGCATTTATTTTAAAGAAGGCGATGTGGTTGGCCAAGGAAAACTACTGTTGCAAGTGGACGATGCCATGTTGCAATCGCAACATATAGCTGCAAAAGCAAGCTACGATAATGCTAAAACAAACTACGAACGATTTAAAAATGCCGCTTCGAGCGATGGAGTTACCAAAATGCAGGTGGATGGCAATTATCTGCAAATGAAGGCAGCTGAATCGCAATTGAAACAATTGGAAATTGGCATTAAAAAAGCTAAAATGACTGCACCCTTTAATGGCACTATTACGATGCGCAATGTAGAAATGGGCTCTGTGGTGGGACAATCGCCAATTGCTCGACTGACTGATATTTCGTCGTTAAAATTAGAAATAAACGTTCCGGAAACCGACATTATATTTTTTGAAACGGGCAAAAATGTTATTATTAAATCAGAACTTTATCCCACAGAGCAGTTTCAGGGTAAAGTGGAATTTGTGTCCGATCGTGGCGACGAATCGCATAATTATTTAGTAAAAATACGTGTTGCCAACAACTTCAAAAGCAAATTGAAAGCGGGCATGTACGCTTCGGTTACCTTAGTAAAAAAAATGAATGCTACTTCGTTGAATATCCCTCGTCTGGCTTTGTTAGGCTCTGCCAAAAAACCGCAAGTGTATGTAGCTAATAATGGAATAGCAATCCTACGCGATATCGTTGTAGGACGTAGTAATGGTACAAACATAGAAGTGTTGGAAGGCATTGCCCAAGGCGAAAAAGTGATTACCAACGGACAAATAAATTTAACGGACAGTTGCAAAATAACAGTAGCGCCCTAAATCTCCCGAATAAATATCATAAATTATGACTCTTACCGAAATATCAATCAAAAGACCCTCCCTGATTATTGTGATTTTCGCAGTACTTATTTTGGGTGGAATGTTTTCATATAAACAACTAAGTTACGAGTTGATGCCACCCTTCACGGTGCCAACGCTTGTTATCTCAACGCCTTATCCAGGTGCATCGCCTGCCGATGTAAATCAGACAGTGACAAAAAAAATAGAAGATGTAATTACGGGTCTTTCGCAAATTACAACCACTTCGGCGCAATCGTATGAGGGCGTTTCGGTGGTGATTGCTGAGTTTGAAAACAGTGCAGACATGAGCGAAAAGCAACAAGAAGCGCAGCGGAAAATTAGTAATATATTAAGCACATTGCCCGAAGGTGTAAAAGCACCGGTAGTAACAAAAATTAGTCCGAGCGAGGAAGCCATTATGCGTATAACGGTGGTAGCAAAAATGGGCGACCGTGAGTTTTACGACCTGATAGACAAGCAAGTAATGCCTCAACTGAAACAAATTGATGGTATTGGCGACATTTCAGTAACAGGCGGTTTACAACGCGAAATAAAAGTGAATGTGGACAAAGCCAAGTTGGCATCTTATGGCATTTCACTTGCGCAGGTTACTCAAGTGGTGAACAATGCTAATCTTGATTTTCCTACCGGAAAGGTTAAAAATGCGAACGACCAAATTACGGTTCGGTTGGCTGGCAAGTTTAATTCTGTTGAACAAATTAAAGAGCTTGTTATAGCTAACAATCCCAAAGGTGGCAATGTGAATCTGGGCAATTTGGCTGAAATAGAAGATGGCGTAAAAGAGCAAAAAACTATCAATCGCTTCAACGGCGTGGATGGTATAGGGCTTACTATTACAAAACAGTCGGATGCTAATGCTGTAAATATCAGTAAAGAAGCGAAAGAAAAATTTGCAAATTTAGAAAAAATATATGCTGCCAATGGCTTAAAATTCAATATTGCACAAGATTCGTCGGACATGACATTGGATGCGGTGGATGCGGTAACGCACGATTTAATAATGGCAATTTTGCTTGTGGCGTTGGTCATTCTTGTATTTCTTCATAGTTTGCGCGATTCGCTTATTGTGTTGGTAGCCATACCCACTTCTATTATTTCTACCTTTATAGCCATGTATTTCTTTGGCTATTCGCTCAACTTGATGACTTTGCTGGCTATGTCGCTGGTAATAGGGATTTTAGTGGACGATTCCATAGTTGTGTTGGAAAACATTCACCGCCATTTTGCTATGGGAAAATCGAAGCGTCAAGCTGCTTTGGATGGTCGTAACGAAATTGGGTTTTCTGCCCTCGCCATTACCATGGTGGATGTGGTTGTGTTTTTGCCCATTGCTTTGGTGGACTCGGTTATTGGCGATATTTTACGTCAATTCTCGGTTACTATTGTAGTTTCTACCCTAATGAGTTTGTTTGTGAGCTTCACACTTACGCCATTTCTGTATTCTCGCTTTGGGAAAAAAGTAAAATTAGACCGTAGCAATTGGTTGCATGTTCCGTTGTTTTGGTTTGATACCGCAGTGGAAAATGTAATTAATTGGTATGTGAAAAAACTTAGCTGGGTGCTCCAGCACAAGCGAATTAGTGCTGTGGCAGTGTCGTTACTGTTTGTGATTACCGGATACGTGATGAGTTTGGGCATTTTGGGACAAGAAATGGTGGCAAATGGCGATGGAGGTCGTTTTAGCCTCAAATTGGAATACGATAAAGGTATGACATTGACACAAAATAACATTCGAACGCGCGAGATTGAAAGTTATTTACGCGCCCAACCTGAAGTGCTTAGTGTGCTTGCCAACGTGGGTGGCTCGAGTGATAATTTTATTACCGAAATGGCTGGTATCAGCAATGAAAATAAAGCTGCACTTACTGTAAAACTAATTGATCCTAAATTGCGCAGCATCAATACCGAAGATTTTATGTTAGTGACACGTAGAAAGCTCGAAAAGCAATTTTCTGCCGTAAAAATAAATAGCTCTGTGATAGGAATTCTGGCTGGACAAGTTGAGCCCATTATGCTGATATTGAGCAGCGAAGACCACGAAGCTATGATGCATACTGCAGAGCATTTAAAATTGATTATCGACCGATTGCCCGGTGCAATCGATGCAAGCATTACTGTGCAAGAAGGAAATCCGGAACTGAATATACAAATTGACCGCGAAAAAATGGCGAATCTGGGATTGAATATGGGGCAAGTGGGTATGGCATTGCAAAATGCATTCACAGGAAACACCAATGCCAAATATCGCGATGGTCTGAATGAATACGACATTAATATACGATTGGACGCTTTCGACCGAAAAAGTTTGACAGATGTTTCTGGTTTTATTTTTCAAAACAATAGAAATCAAAAGATTACGCTATCACAATTTGCTACCGTAACGCAAAGTAGTGGACCGAGCATGGTAGAACGTAACAACAGGCGTAGCTCGGTAACCGTGAAAAGCAATGTACTTGGTGTTACATCTGGTAAATTGGCTAAAGTTATTGATGCCGAAATTGCCAAAGCCAACTTTCCAGCTAATGTAGCTATAAAATGGAGCGGCAACGTGAAACAACAAGGCGAATCATTTACCTCACTCGGCTTGGCTTTGTTGGCTGCCATCATCTTAGTATATTTGGTAATGGTGGCATTGTACAACAGTTTTGTGCAGCCGTTTATTGTGTTTTTCTCGGTGCCTGTGGCTTTGATTGGTGCGTTTCTGGCTCTTAACATTAGCATGGGTTCTTTGAGTATCTTTACTATGCTGGGGCTTATCATGTTGCTGGGGCTGGTGTCTAAAAATGGTATTCTGATTGTCGATTTTACAAATGGACTTAAAGCAAAAGGAATGGACACGTACAGCGCATTGTTGGAAGCAGGGAAGGAGCGTTTGCGACCTATTTTGATGACTACAATTGCCATGGTGTTTGGAATGATTCCTATCGCAATAGCTACTGGGGCTGGTGCCGAATGGAAAAATGGTTTGGCATTGGCGCTGATTGGTGGGTTAACATCATCGCTTCTGCTCACTGTTTTTGTGGTGCCAATGGCATACTTATCTATGGAGAAAATTCAACTAAAATTCTCAAAGAAAAAAGTTGAAGAGAAATATTAGATAGCCCCTACCTTGGCAAGCGTAAAAGTTGATGACACTTTCGATAAAACTTCTATCAACGAATTATTGTCAAAATGAAAATCCGAAAATTTAATAATTCTAAGGGCAGTTGTGAAACTCCCCTTCGTTTTTTTTTATCATAAATGTTTTCAATATATTTCCCTTTTTTTAAATTGATATGTTAAAGTAAATATGTATTTTTGCATTTTGCTAATTCTAACTTATCTTGAATTCAACTTGTAAATGCAACTTTTTGGCTGCGTACAATTAGGAAAAGAAAATAATCATTTTTTCAGAGAGGAAAGAGAGACAAAGCCTCCCTTTCGCTCTGCTGAATGGATCAAGATTACTATCTTTGCTTTTTTTGTCCGTCCAAAGAAATCAAAGTTGCAGATGAGTAAACATTTAACCGAAAAGCAAAGGTATGCAATTTCTACGATGTTGCAAATACCTATGAGCAAAAAAGCGATAGCAGAAGCTATTGTAGTAGATAAGAGTACTGT
>MNZK01000027.1 GCA_001873635.1 Porphyromonadaceae bacterium CG2_30_38_12
ACAATCCTTTGATAATTAAAAATATAGCTATTACCTTGTTCATTGTACTCTTGTTGCAGGCTTGCTCCATGCAAAAAAACACAGGCTTAACTCGCTCCTACAAAGCAATGAATACTCGTTACAACGTTTTTTTTAATGCCGCTAACAGTTATAACGAAGGGCTGAACAATATCAATAAAGCCAACACCGACGACTACTCTATTTTTATCAATATGTTTCCCATAAGCAAACATGAGAATGCAAATGCTGCTAAATCGAACATGGAACGAGCGATAGAAAAATGCCGCAAAGCCATTAAACTGCAATCTATCAAAAAAAAACCTGAGCGAAACTCAAAAAAAACATCAGATCCTGACTACCAAGCGTGGTACAATCAAAAAGAATTCAATCCGGCATTGAAAGATGCCTGGATGATGCTCGCACAATCCGAATTTCACAAAGCTGATTTTTTGGGTTCGTTGGGTACATTTAGCTATATAGCAAGGTTTTACAATACCGACAAAAATTTAGTAGCTCGCTGCCAGACCTGGATGGTGCGTGCTTACGCAGAAATGGGTTGGATATACGAAGCCGAACAAATGTTACTGAAAATTAACCAAGAACATTTAAGCAAAAAATATATTGGACTTTTTGCATCTGTAAATGCCGATTTATTGCTCAAAAAGAAACAACACAAAGAGGCTATCCCTTTTTTGGAAATAGCACTGCAAAAAGAGAAAGACCGCACGCTAAAACAGCGTTTTAATTATATTTTAGCACAGCTATACAATAAAAATGGCAACACAAAACAAGCTTTTGATGCTTTCACAGCCGTATCGAAGCTCAATCCGCCTTACGAAATGGATTTCAATGCTCGCATTTACAGGGCGGAGCTCGATCCGAACGTATCATCGGTACGAAAGGAATTGAGAAAAATGATAAACAACCCCAATAACAAAGACTATAAAGACCAATTGTTTTACGTTTTGGGCAAAACCTACTTGCAAGAAGGTGACACGGTACGAGCCATCGAAAACTTTGAAATTTCAGCTGACACGAGTACACGCAATGGCTTCGACAAAGCCGTAACGCTCATTACATTGGGCGATATTTTTTACAAAAAACAAAATTATATCAAAGCGCAACCCTGCTACGACGAGGCTTCAAAAATTATTTCGGTGGATAATGCTGTCTACGAAAGAATATCAAAACGTGCCGAAACGCTGGGTGAAGTTGTGGCGCAAGCCGAAATAATAACGGTGCAAGATAGCCTTCAAAGACTGGCGGCACTGCCCGAAGAAAAACGCAAAGAAATTGTTCAAAAAAAAATTGACAAACTTATTGCCGATGAAAAAGCTGCCGAGCAAGCTGCAAAAGAAAAAGCAACCATGCCAGCTAATTTTGACGAAAATTTTGACATGATGCCGCCCATGGGAATGGCTCCCACGAGTGGCGATTGGTATTTTTACAACCCCACTATTATCAAAAATGGTCAAAATGAATTTCGAAAAAAATGGGGAAAACGGAAGTTGGAAGACAACTGGCGACGCACAAGTAAAGCGGCGTCCCTATTTACAGACGAAAGCGCACCTGCTGCCTTTGCGAATGGCAATTTACCTGCCGACTCAACTACCACAGCAACTTCCGTTGAGCTTTCGGATACAAAATCGCCTGCTTTTTATCTAAAACAAATTCCAATAACGGAAGCTCAGATAAAAAAATCGAACGATGAAATTGCCACCGCTTATTTTGAATTAGGCATGATTTACAAAGAGAAAGTTGGCGATTTGCCTATGGCAATCAAAACGTTTGACATCTTTGAAAGTCGCTTCCCTGGGGACGAACGCAGGGAAGAAAGCTTCTACAACAGCTATTTGATTGCCACAAGCCTCAAACGGAATTCGGAAGCACAAACGTACAAAGAAAAATTAATAAGCAATTTTCCTAATTCGAAGTATGTTGCCATGCTTTCGCAACCCGACTATTTCGACCGTATTGAGCGCATGTATAAGCAACAAGATTCTATTTATGCCACTACATACGAAGCCTACAACACAAGCGATTTTGCTACCGTACAACAACACACAGCATACATACAGCAAAACTTTCCCTTATCAAAGTTGCTACCTAAATTTTTATTTTTGAATGCTCTCAGTCTTGGAAAATCAAACAAGCAAGATGATTTTGATGAAGCGTTAAGCTCCTTGGTCGAAAAATATCCCAACAGCGATGTAAGCTCCATGTCCAAAGATATTTTAGCCCTTATTAAACAAGGCAAAGAAGCCAAAACAGGCACATCGTCGGGCACACTGCTTGACCGTCGCGACGAAGCCACCAAACAGGAAATAGAAGAAAATACGGAACGAAAATTCAGTAATGATAAAAACGGGAAACATCGACTGCTATTGCTCTTTGGCACAAACCAAGATGTTCGGAATAAATTAATTTTCAACTTAGCAGCCTATAATTTTACAAGGTTCATGGTAAAAGATTTCGACTTAATAAGCACCCGCATAGATAGCACGCAAACCGCACTTTCGGTAACCAACTTCGACTCGTTTGACGAAGTAGCTTGGTATATGACTACCGTCAGTAGCGATACCGGCTTAAACGAAATACTTACAACTGCAAAAGCCCGACAGATAATTATTTCGGAACAAAATTATAACATAATGTTTTCTTTTTTGGGTCTCCAAGCCTACATCGATTTTTTTAATGGTGGATTAAAAGCTTCAGCTGCGGCATCAAAATCTATTTTGGCTGCAACGTCTATGTCCTCGCCTTCGGCTAAGGGGATAAAAACCCAGGAAAAACCAGCAACAAAAGTTGAAG
This sequence comes from Porphyromonadaceae bacterium CG2_30_38_12, assembly GCA_001873635.1. Classification (GTDB taxonomy): domain Bacteria; phylum Bacteroidota; class Bacteroidia; order Bacteroidales; family Paludibacteraceae; genus Paludibacter. Next base: position 2,812 of record MNZK01000027.1, read on the forward strand.
GAAAAGCAGAAGAAAAAGCAGAGGCCAAAGAAGTTATAAACACTCCGCCCGCAGCTTTATCAAAACCCAATCCTATATCGGAAATAAAACCAATTGAGCCTGCAGAAGAAAAAGTGCCCTTATTTAAAAATTTGTTTGGTTTTAGAGCTAATGCACCTCATTATGTAGCTATTAGCGTATTAAACGGAAAATTTGATTTTGACAAGCTAAAGGCTGGGTTCGATACGTTTAATGCATCAAATTACAGCATGTTAAACTTAAAAATAACGAAAGACACTTTTGGTAGTCATCAAGTTATCATCATAGGCTCTTTTGCCGATGCTAATATCGCTACATCATATTTGTTGCGAATTGTGAAAGAAAACAACTTGTATGCGCCCATCAAAAACACAGATTATCGAAATCTGATAGGTTCGCAAGCTAATTTGAACATTATGATGCAACTAAATGCGATGGACACCTATTTTGAATTTATGCAGGAATATTATTTAAAATAGCTAAAATAAGAATTAAAAATACTAAATTGCCATACACGAACGAATTGAAAATTAGGGACAAAAGGCAGTAATTAAATTAAAAACAAATGAAAAAAGACCGCATACTATGGGCTGACGACGAGATTGAATTTCTGCGCGCATATATTTTATTTTTAGAGGAAAAAGGCTACGAAGTAGTTACGGCAAACAATGGAAAAGATGCCGTAGATCTTTGTCAAAAACAAAGTTTTGATATTATTTTTTTAGACGAAAATATGCCCGGACTAAGTGGGTTAGAAACATTGGCACTTATCAAAGAAATTGATCCTGATGTGCCCTTAGTTATGATTACCAAAAGTGAGGAAGAAAATATCATGAATATGGCAATTGGTAACAAAATAGCCGATTATCTTACTAAACCTGTGAACCCAAGTCAAATACTATTGACGCTAAAAAAAAATATTCATAAAAAAGAAATTGTATCCGAACACACTACTGCCAATTACCGAACAGAATTTGGTCGTATTGGTATGCAAATAAATGACTCACTCACTTATGAAAATTGGGTTGAAGTATATAAAAAATTAGTATATTGGGAGTTGGAACTCGAACAAACTGACAACGGCATGGACGAGATGCTCCAAATGCAGAAGTCGGAGGCAAATTCAACTTTTGCCAAATTTATCCGTCGAAATTACCAATCGTGGTTTGAACAACCTGAAAAGCGACCACTCATAAGCCCCGATTTGTTTAAAACAAAGGTTTTCCCGTTGTTAGATAAAGGGGAAAAAGTGTTTTTCGTGCTTGTAGATAATTTCCGATACGACCAGTGGAAAATCATCAGAGAGCTGATGAGCGAATTTTATAATTTTACGGACGAAAGTCTATATTGTGGCATATTGCCTACCGCAACACAATATGCTCGCAATGCCATTTTTTCGGGACTTATGCCTTTGCAAATACAGCAAATGTTTCCTGATTTGTGGGTTGATGAGGAAGAAGATGAGGGCAAAAACATGAAAGAAAAAGATTTAATCCAAACACAACTGCAACGCTACCGCAAAAATTACAGCTTCTCGTACCACAAGGTAAACGAATCGGCTTACTGCGAAAAACTTATTGAGCAACTACCACGCTTGGAAGCCAACCAGCTCAATGTGATTGTGTTGAACTTCATCGACATGCTTTCGCACGCGCGCACCGAATCGAAAATGATGCGCGAATTAGCCAATGATGCACAGGCTTATCGCTCGCTCACCCTCTCATGGTTCAAACACTCACCAACTTACGAATTGATGAAAGCTATTGCCAAGATGGGCTACAAACTCATATTCACAACCGACCACGGCACCATACAAGCCAACAGTGCCATAAAAGTGATAGGCGACAAAAATACTAATGTTAACCTGCGTTACAAAGTAGGTAAAAACCTAAGTTACAATAAAAAAGAAGTTTTTGAAGTTACGCAACCATCTAAAGTTGGCTTACCAAGTCCCAATGTTAGCTCTGCTTATATTTTTGCTACAAACGATGATTTTTTTGCCTATCCGAACAATTATAATTATTATGTTGGATATTATAAAAACACCTTTCAACATGGTGGCGTTTCGCTCGAAGAAATGCTCATACCACTTGTAGTGATGGAACCAAAATAACTACTTAAAGCGTGTAAAAATGAAAAACTCTGCCGAAAAAGAACGATTATTTACAACCGAAATGCTTCAAGGTAAATGGAAAATTTGGGGACCCTATCTTTCGGAGCGGCAATGGGGAACTGTGCGAGAAGACTACAGTAGCGGAGGTAATGCTTGGGAACACAGCTCGCACGAGATGGCACGTAGTTTAGCCTATCGTTGGGGCGAAGAAGGCATTGGTGGGATTAGCGATGACAAGCAATTGCTTTGTATGGCACCTGCATTCTGGAATCGAAAAGATGCTATACTCAAAGAACGGCTTTTTGGACTCACGGGTGTAGAGGGAAACCATGGCGAAGATGTGAAAGAGTATTATTATTACATTGATAATACACCAACACATTCGTACATGAAAATGCTCTACAAATATCCACAACAGACATTTCCTTACGAAAACCTTGTCGTTAATAATAAAAACAAATCAAAGTTTGAGTCGGAGTTTGAACTGGAGGATACAGGCATTCTGAACGAAAAAGATTATTTTGATATTTTTATTGAATATGCAAAAAGTGCTGAAAAAGATATCTATGTTTGTATCACAGCTCAAAACAAAAGCACAAAACCAGCTCCATTAGATGTCATTATGCAACTTTGGTTTCGAAACACATGGAGTTGGGATGATGATAATTACCAACCCACACTCGAAACAAGCAATAGCGGCAATTACATTGAAGCTAAGCACTCAAAATTAGATAATTACTATCTGTACAGCCAACAAAATGCAATCTTGTTTTTTTGCAACAACGATACCAACATAGAAAAACTTTATCATACACCAAGCTCCCAACAATATTTTAAAGATGGTATAAATGATGTTATTACAAAGGGAAAGTCTCATGCAGTGAATCCATTAAAAACCGGAACAAAAGCCGCCATGCACTGCTCTGCAATAGTTGAAGCAGGTGCAGCCCAACGATTTTGGTTTCGGCTGACAACAGAAATTACAAGCGAGCCATTTTTGAATAGTAACGATATTTTATCAGTTCGGAAAGCAGAAGCCGACGAATTTTACTCTAATTTACAATCGGGAAATAAGAATGACGAGGAAAATGACATACAGCGACAGGCTTTGGCAGGCATGCTCTGGGGAAAACAATTTTATTATTTTGATATAAGAAAATGGCTCGATGGCGATAGCGGACAACCAAAACCGCCTTCACAGCGTAATTTTGGACGAAACAATGGCTGGCGACACTTTAATTGCGCCGACATAATATCTATGCCCGACAAATGGGAATACCCTTGGTTTGCAGCTTGGGATTTGGCTTTTCACTGCATTTCACTGGTTTTAGTAGATCCGTTTTTTGCAAAAAATCAACTCAAGCTATTAACTAACGAATGGTACATGCACCCCAACGGGCAGCTACCAGCTTACGAATGGAACTTTTCGGATGTAAACCCACCAGTGCATGCTTGGGCAACCTGGCGTGTTTTTAAAATGGATAAAAAATACAATTATGGCTTAGGCGATTATGTTTTTTTAGAAACCGTTTTTCACAAATTATTGCTTAATTTTACGTGGTGGGTAAACAGAAAAGATGAACACAATCACAATATTTTTCAGGGAGGATTTTTGGGATTAGATAACATTGGGGTCTTCGACCGAAGTGCACAAATACCTCACGGCGGACATATTGAACAAGCTGATGGTACAGCTTGGATGGCAATGTTTACGCTAAACATGATGCGAATTTCTTTAGAGCTTGCCGAGCGTAATCCCGTATATGAATATATGGCTACGAAATTTTTTGAGCACTTTTTGTACATTGCCGGTGCCATGGCAAATATAGACAAGGCTGGAATTCATCTGTGGGATGATGAAGACGAATTTTACTACGATGTATTGCACAACAACCAGGGGAGAAGTAAACTGAAAGTACGTACTATGGTGGGCTTGATTCCTCTTTTTGCTGTTGAGGTCATTGACCGAGAAATACTCAAAAAACGTCCTATTTTTGCTGCTCGCATGAACTGGTTTTTAGAACATCGCCCCGATTTAGCAGGGCTTGTGTCACGTTGGACAGCTGAAGGACATGGCGAAACAACCTTATTTTCACTACTTCGTGGGCATCGCTTAAAGTGTATATTAAAGCGTATGTTGGACGAAAGCGAATTTCTTTCGGATTTTGGAGTGCGTGCGCTATCAAAATACTACGAAGACAAACCTTACATATTCAAAACCCATGAGATGGAATTAGAAGTTGATTATCAACCCGGTGAATCTACAACATCCATGTTTGGTGGGAATTCAAATTGGCGAGGACCAATTTGGTTTCCTGTGAACTTCCTTATTATCGAATCGTTACAGCGGTTTCATCATTATTTTGGCAATGATTTCAAGGTTGAATACCCAACGAACTCTGGGAATTATATGGATTTAGAACAAATTTCGGAGACATTAACAAATCGTTTGATTCGTATTTTCAAAAAAGATATAAATGGTAAACGCCCTGTTTATTCAAATACAATACTACCAAACAGGGATGAAGATTTCAATAAATACATTCTTTTTTACGAATATTTTCACGGCGATTCAGGCAAAGGTTTAGGAGCATCGCACCAAACAGGTTGGACAGGATTGATTGCAAAATTGATTCAAAAAAGAGATTAAACTTTTTTAAAATAAAAGCCACAAACGAAATAAAAATTACTTTCGTTTGTGGCTAATTATTTTACTAATGAGTACTGAAATGGAATTAGGTATTCATTCCACCGCACACATGGATGACTTGTCCGCTCACATAACTCGACAAATCGGAAGCGAGAAACAAGGTTACTTTAGCAACTTCGTCGGGGCTTCCACCTCGGCGTAATGGAATTAACTCGTTCCATTTGGCGCGTTGTTCGTCATTCAGAGCATGTGTCATTTCTGTTTCGATAAATCCTGGCGCAATAGCATTGGCACGAATACCTCGCGAGCCAAGCTCTTTAGCAATAGATTTAGCCAGCCCAATCATACCTGCTTTAGACGCAGAATAATTAGACTGTCCGGCATTGCCCGAAACCCCGACAACGGAACTCATATTGATAATACTTCCAGAGCGTTGTTTAATCATAATAGGCGTTACGGCATGCACAAAGTTAAATGCCGATTTCAAGTTTACCCCGATGACTGCATCCCATTGCATTTCGGTCATACGCATCATCAGTCCATCTTTCGTAATACCAGCATTATTTACTAAAATATCTATGTGCCCAAATTCTTTTGCAATTTCGTCCACAACAGTATGTGTTTCGTCAAATTTTGCAGCGTTAGAAGCAAATCCTTTAGCTTTAACCCCCAATGCTTCAATTTCTTTTTGTGTGTTAAGCGCATTTTCGTCGATTACTAAATCGGTGAATGCAATGTTAGCACCTTCCGATGCCAATTTAAGTGCAATTGCTTTACCAATGCCGCGAGCAGCACCAGTTACTATGGCTACTTTTCCATCTAATAGTCCCATTTTTTAAATTAATTGATTGATGTATTATATTGTTGAGATAATTTATTTAGCTATTCATCGAGAGCAAAAACTCATCGTTGTTTTTAGTCCGTTCCATACGGTCGCGAAGAAATTCCATAGCTTCAATCGAATTCATATCCGACAAATGCCTACGCAAAATCCACATGCGATTTAAGGTATCTTGGTCGAGCAACAGATCATCGCGTCGCGTACTCGAAGCCATAATATCAACTGCCGGAAAAATTCGTTTGTTTGATAATTTACGATCCAACTGCAATTCCATGTTACCAGTTCCCTTAAATTCCTCGAAGATTACTTCGTCCATTTTCGAGCCAGTTTCAGTTAGTGCCGTAGCAATAATCGTTAAACTACCACCATTTTCGATATTTCGTGCTGCGCCAAAAAAACGTTTCGGTTTGTGCAATGCATTGGCATCCACACCACCCGAAAGAATTTTGCCAGAGGCTGGCGACACGGTATTATAGGCTCGAGCTAAGCGGGTAATAGAATCCAAAAGGATAACCACATCTTGCCCACACTCCACCATGCGTTTCGCTTTTTCGTGTACCATGCTTGCTACGCGGACATGGCGTTCGGCAGGTTCATCAAAAGTTGATGAAACAACCTCAGCACGTACACTTCGCGCCATATCAGTAACCTCTTCCGGACGTTCGTCAATAAGCAAAACAATCATATATACTTCGGGATGATTAGCCGCAATAGCATTGGCTATATCTTTGAGCAACACCGTTTTACCAGTTTTTGGTTGAGCTACAATCAAACCACGCTGACCTTTACCAATTGGCGAAAATAAATCCACCATACGTACCGAAAGTGTATCGTCGTTACCTTTTGTTAAACTAAATTTTTCGTCGGGAAAAAGTGGTGTGAGATGCTCAAATGGTACTCTATCGCGCACATATTCGGGCGACCGTCCATTTATTTTGTTTACTTTAATAAGCGGAAAATATTTTTCTCCTTCGCGTGGTGGGCGAATTGCACCATTTACGGTATCACCAGTTTTAAGTCCAAAAAGCTTAATTTGCGATTGCGAAACATAAATATCATCGGGCGATGCAAGGTAATTGTAATCAGCCGAACGCAAAAAACCGTACCCATCTTGCATCATTTCTAAAGTCCCAGTGCCCGTAAGAATGCCATCAAAGTCAAACTGTTTTTCGAAGCGCGATTGGTTGTTAAATTTTTGACGCGCCTCGTTTGATTTTGTTTCGTTAGATCTCGCTTCGTTATGCCTTGTTTTATTTATAGTAGCAGGCGTTTCATCGGCTTGCTTTGTGCTGTCTTCTATCGTTTGTGGTTCAGTAGTAAGCACTTCTACTTGAGGAGCATCCTCAATTGCAGCAATAGTTTCGTTCACTTCATCTGCTGTTGCGTCGAGTACCGCCATTGCATCGGTATCTTTCACATGCAAAGGCTTTTTTACCAAGCGTTCGTTTAATGGTTTTTTTGCCGTTTTTTTTGATTTTTGGGGAGCCTTTTCAGTTGTTTGTTGTACTGCAACTTCGTTTTCGGCAGTAGTTTCCAAGGGGTTCTCAGCCAAACTTTCAGGAGCATTTTCTACCTGAGTTTCCACCGCTGGCTCATTTACTATTTCGGTAGCAACAGCAGCTTTTTTTGCCGGTTTCTTGGTCGTTTTCTTTGTTTTTGAAGCTGGCTTTTGTGTTACAACTGGCTCAGTCTCTTCCGTAGCTACGGCTACAATTTGGTCATGATTTGCTGGCTTTGCTGCTGTTTCAGAATCATTCTTAGGATTTTCAGATTCAGTGTCCTTTGTGTTTTTAATTTGAACCCGCATGCGTTTCTTTTTGTCCACGATCGGTTTTTCAATGTTGGTCTTTATCTGTGCATTGACTTCGGCCTGACGATCGAGAATGTCGTAAATAAGTTGTTCTTTTTTTTGTGAATTTGAAACTTTTAATCCAAGTTCGGTTGCGATGTCCTTCAAGGCGGACAAATCTTTCGCATTGAGTTGCAAAATGTTGTAGTTAGTCATAAAGATGTGAATAAACGTTTTTCGATGGAACTTCTCCCAGAAAGGAAAATTTACGTTTGATGATTGATCTGTTAATTGTTGATTTTTAATACACAAGCAGGATGCTAGTGTTTTTTTTCAGAAAACGTTGCAAATATACAACTAAATTTTTAATGACCAACTGTTTTACTAAAATATTTTTGAAAAAGATACATTTGTTCAGTTTGTCCAGGCGTAGGAACGAGCTTTACTTTGTGTAAAACGTTTAACGTAAGATAATCCATTATACTCGAATAACCCGAGCGCGAAATAATAAGCGAAGCTCCTAATAGGACAGCTGCAAGCGCTTTATCTTCTAAATGAGAAACAATAGTTATGTTGATAATGGCTTTAATTTCAGTCATTTCATTTTGCTTGCGAGGTTGTCCGCTCAAAATTAGAGTTTTAGAAGGGTTATTTTCGAACTCTTTAATCAGGCTATTCAGAAACAATGTACGCTGTGGTTCTAAACCCGAAACTACTGCCACTGTGTGATACTCATTGTTCGGTTTGGTATGTTGCAAACCCTCGAAACGCGACAATATGCCAATAAAACGTGCGTTCATCGGAAGCGGGTATGCATGAGACAAATCGCCCGAAAAATTGTCGGGACTTTCCATATCTGGAATCCAGCATTGATGATAGCGACTAATAAAAAAGCGATGGATTAACCACACTAAAGGTTCTAAAAACTTTAATCCCAAGGGCATTTTAATCATTAGCTGATGCGTGATGTACACACTTTCTACTGCTTTGTTCCACAATCCAAATCGATTATCGGAAATAACAATATCGAACATCTCGGTTTGTAGCAAATTTTTTAACCATTTATGTTCGGTATATATACCCTTTAGGATGCGTGGAAAATTAGCTAACATAGCAAAAGTCTGCGATTTTCCACTCGAGTAACGCACGCCGTAAGATGGAAGCTCAAAAAACTTTAAAGCAGGAAAAGTCTGTTTCAGAAAAGCTGCCGGATAGCCATCCGAGGCTATCACAACCTCATCGCCAGCGGCAATATGTCGGTGAATAATAGGTACACATCGGGTAGCATGTCCTAATCCCCAGTTGAGAGGGCAAATAAGTATCCGCATCACAAATTAACCTGCTACCGACACCTGAAAACCCATTTGTCGAGCTTGCTCCGCAATGAACTCCATGTCCTCGTGCGACACTTTTTGCAAGTGCTGCGCTGGCGTTTCGCGGTCAATAGGATAAATCATAATTTGCTGAGGTGCAATTTGTTTCATAGCTTCTAACCATGCTGCCACCTCATTTTCAGTGGTGTTGTCAATAAACTGACCCAAATACTCTCCTCGCAAAAACATGGTTTGAATAATCAATTTTCCTTCAAATCGCTTTAAGTTGTCAATCAACCACTTCACAGTAATTTGGCTGCCAACGGGCTGATCAAGTAGCTGCAAAGTTTTATCAATAGCCGAATCGAACTTGAGGATATTATTATCAACCTTATTCAATGCCCTAAAAATTGTAGGTTTGTGAATTCGAGTTGCATTGGATAATACACTTACTTTAGCCGATGGACAAAACTGATTACGAAGCTCAATGGTATCATCAATAATGTTTTCAAAATCGGGATGAAGGGTAGGCTCTCCATTGCCGGCAAAAGTAATAACATCAGGTATTTCGCCTTCCGCAACCATTGTTTGCAATTTAGCCGAAAGAATATTACGCACCTGCTCGCGTGTAGGAAAAGGGAAATCGTGCACAGTGGTGTTAAAACCACATTCGCAGTAAATGCAATTAAAAGAACATATCTTGGCGTCCACAGGTAGCAGATTTACGCCTAACGAAAGCCCCAAGCGCCTACTGTGAATAGGACCAAAAATTACTTGTTCGAAAAGATGTTGCATACTAATTCTATTTTACAGTAAATATAAAGTCGCCTTTGGCTCTTCTATTCGTCTAATTGTTGGAGAAGCAATTTCACCCCTTTTTCCACATCTTGTGTTTCCTGCAATGCTTTGATAAAAGCTGAGCCAATAATAGCTCCTGATGAATATCGATTTACCATATCGCGGGTCGATTTGTTGGAAATGCCAAAACCTATCAGGCGCGGATTCTTAAGATTCATGGCGTTGATGCGATTGAAATAGCCTACCTTGCTGTCGAACGATTTTTGCATACCCGTAACCGCTGCCGATGAAACCATGTAGATAAATCCGTTTGTATGACTGTCGATTTCACGAATACGTACTTCCGAGGTTTCGGGCGTAATCAGAAAAATGAATTCTAATCCGTACTTTGCGGCAATCTCCTTGTATTCAGCCAAAAAATCAGCCATAGGCAAGTCCGGAATAATCATACCGTCCACTCCTACCCTACTACATTCTTTACAAAATGCTTCGAAACCGAACTGCATTATCGGATTTAAGTAACCCATCATCACTAACGGAATATGAATGTGTGAGCGAATATCAGTCAGTTGCTCAAACAGTTTGCGAATGCTCATGCCATTTTTCAGAGCCTGCTGACTACTATTTTGGATAACTATGCCATCAGCCATTGGGTCGGAAAAGGGGACGCCAATTTCCACTAAATCCACACCATTTCGCTGCAAACACTTCAACGTAGGGACGGTATCGTCCAATTTTAGAAAACCTGCTGTGAAATAAACCGAAAGGATATTTTCCTTTTTGCGGTCGAATAAAAGATTAATTCTGTTCATTTTTTCCTATTGTTTGCTTTACTTTATTGTTTTCTAAAGTGCCTATTATCATTTTACTTTATTTCTATTAAAAAACCTCTCAAAACATCCACATTCTTCAACCCTGGCTTCACTTCAAATTTACTATTCAAATCGATACCGGCAAATTTCGGGTGATTAATTTCGAGAATTGCATCTGAATCATCTGGAGCTATGCCACCACTCAATAAAAACAGCGTTTCACCTTTATATTCATTTAAAATGCTCCAATCAAACTTCAAGCCTGAACCTCCGTAAACTTCCGTTTTTGTATCGAAAAGAAAATAATCGCATGCCCCTTCGTAGATTTTAGTTACCCTGAAATTAGACGCATCGGCTATCGGAAATGCTTTTAAAACAAGCAATCCTGCTTCTTTCAATTTGCGACAAATTTCCACATTTTCTGCCCCGTGAAGTTGTACCCCATCGAGCTTATATTTAAAAACGATAGTCAGAATATTCTCTAAATCTTCATTTACAAAAACACCAATTTTTTTTATCGATTTTGGAATTGAATTCAACGTTTCCATATCCAAAGGTTCAGCATAGCGTGGCGATTTCGGGTAGAAAATAAACCCCATAAAATCGGGCTGTAATGCTTTAACTTCCAATACATTGGAAGGATATTTCATGCCGCAGATTTTGATTTTCATCGTAAATCCTTAATAAATTTAGACAAAGCAAGAGCAGGGTATTCCTCTTTCATAAAGTTTTCGCCCATCAGGAAGCCTTTATAGCCCACTTTGCGAAGCTCCTGCACCGTTTCTGTTTTCGAAATGCCGCTCTCGCTGACTTTTATATATTTTTCGGGTATCAATGCAGCCAAATCGAACGAAGTTTGAATGCTTTGCTCAAATGTTTTCAGGTTACGGTTGTTCACTCCCAGCATATCCACATAATCGTTAGCATGACCGAGTTCTTCGGCATTATGCACTTCGAGCAATACTTCCAAACCAAGTTCATGTGCTTTTTGCGCCAAATCTAATGTTTGTTTCACTGTCAAGGCAGCAGCAATCAATAAAATAACATCTGCTCCTATCGCTTTTGCTTCGTAAAGCTGGTATTCGTCAATTACAAAATCTTTGCGTAACACCGGACAAGCAATAAAATGCCGCGCAGCCATCAAATCCATTGGCGATCCACCAAAATACTCCTCATCGGTCAGTATCGAAATTCCCGAAGTACCGGCAGCACAATAACCCGCGGTTACCTCCACCACATCAGCATCTTCGTGAATCCAACCCAGCGAAGGCGATTTACGCTTAAATTCCGAAATAATGCCCGATTCCGAGTTCAACAAATTTTGCTTTAACGACAGGCATTTCCGCCCGAAAGCTGGCGCTTTTTCCAAAGCTTCTATAGGCATTGAAAGTTTGCGTGCTGCAACTTCAACTTTTTTACTTGCTATTATTTTGTCTAAAATGGTCATTATTAATCGAGTTGAAATAAATTTAGAAAAAGCTTATCCCATTGGTATATTAATAAACTTCTCAAACGCCCGTTTTGCGCTACCATTTTCGAGCGATTCAGCAGCTTCAGCAATACATTGTTCGCGTGTTTTAAGTGGCAAACGTGTTTGTATGGCGAATGCCGAATTAATAATCACCGCATTGCGTTGTGCCACAGTTGCTTTATTGTCGAGCACGTTCATAAAAATTTTAGCCGCTTCGTCCACCGTGGCACCACCCCAAAGATCTTCTTGTTTCAGTGTTTTAAAACCCAATTGCTCAGGTGTATATACAAATTCGCCTACATTATTGGTAATTTTACAGGTATCGGTCAGCGAAATTTCATCGTAGCCGTCCAAACTATGAACAACCGAATATTGCACCCCTAAGTTTTGATAAATATAACTGTAAAGTCGCATCATTTTCAGGTTGTAAACGCCCAAACACTGATACTTTGGTTTTGCTGGACTAATGAGCGGACCGAGCACATTGAAAAATGTACGAACGCCCAAATTTTTACGTACCGGAGCTACGTTTTTCATAGCTGGGTTAAACAAAGGTGCATGCAAATAAGCAAAGCCCGATTCGTTCAACGAACGTTTTATTACATCCACATTGGATGTAAATTTTGCACCAAAAAACTCCAATACATTCGAAGCACCACTTACCGAAGTAGCTCCATAATTCCCGTGTTTGGCTACTTTATAACCCGCACCCGCCACTGCAAAACAACTACAAGTGGAAATATTAAAGGTGTTTTTTCCATCACCACCAGTACCCACAATATCAAGTGCATCGAACTCCGACAAATCCATTGGCAGCGCCAATTCTAATAGTGCATTTCGGAAGCCAATCACTTCGTCGAGTTCGATGCTACGCATCAAATAAACCGAAATAAAGGCTGCTATCTGCGCATCGTTGTATTTTCCGGCAGCAATGTTTGTCATTACCTCAGTAGCCTCATGCTGCGTAAGCGACTGGTGATTAAATAATTGATTAAGTATTTGTTTCATATTATTTTGTAGTAAGAAATAATGAGCTTATATCTTCAGATATTGGCGCATTGGCATATTAAATTATTGGCACATTAACTCTCCAACCAATTCTTCAACATTTGCTCTCCTTTGGGAGTTAATACTGATTCTGGATGAAACTGAACACCGCGAACATCGTAGATTGTGTGTGCCAACGCCATTATCATACCTGCTTCATCCACGGCAGTGATTTTCAGACAATCGGGCAACGTTGATTTTTCGGCAGCCCACGAATGATAGCGACCCACCTCTAATTTTTTATCTAACCCATTGAAGAGCACATCATCTTCAATAACTTCCACTATCGAACTTACACCATGATGTACTTCGGACAAGTTGATTAATTTACCACCAAATGCTTCGGCTATTGCTTGCTCACCCAAACAAACGCCCAAAATGGATTTTGTAGGCGCATAGGTGCGGATCACATTCAATAAAATACCCGACTCGGACGGAACACCAGGTCCTGGCGAAAGGATAATTTTGTCGAATCGAGCAATTTCGTCCAATGCTATCTGGTCGTTGCGATGCACTTCTACATCCGTGTATCCCAATTTTTTTACGGCATGTACTAAATTGTATGTAAACGAATCGTAATTATCTAAAACTAATATCTTCATGTTATTTACTTTGATTTAAAATACTTATAATAAATTGTTTTACTATTTCAGATTCTTCTGTCTTGCTCGTTGCAATGAACAGAGTTAATGCTGCCAGTGCTTCATTACTAATAATTCTATTCCCATTAGAGTTATCTACTGCATTATTTTTCTCCATAAAATAAACAAAGCATGCCGCTGCTATACGTTTATTTCCATCAACAAATGAGTGATTTTTTGTAATAAAATACAGTAAATTTGCTGCTTTCTCTTCTAAAGTTGGATACAATTCTAATCCATCAAAACACTGACTAATTTGATTAATTGAACTATTAAAAGTATCATCTTTGGGCTTTGCAAATACATCCGATTGATTGCTATAATACATAGATTGAATCAAACGCATGTAATCTTCAAAAGTAGGATAAATCGTTTCACAAATAGTGAGACCTTTGTTGTCTAATTTCTGATGATCATAAGCATCGAGCAATGATAACCCTTTGGCAAATACTGTTAATACCGAATTGTCTTCAGATGTAGCTTGTTGTTCAATCGAACGATTCAAAATACGAATACCCGTTTTCAGATACTCTACTTCCTGTTGTTTTTGAGCAAGTCGTTTCTCGTTTATAGCATAGCCTTGAACCAAATAATCTTTAAGTCGTTTTGTTGCCCATTGGCGGAATTGAGAGCCTCGAACCGAATTAACTCTGTAACCAACTGAAATTATTACATCCAAATTGTAATATACTACTTCTTTGGTTTGAGTTTTCCCTTCTATTGCACCATGCTGAGTGGTTAGTGCAAATTTTGCACTAACCACCTTAGTGTCTAATTCACCTGCATTGAAAATATTACGAATATGTTTGGTTATTACAGTTCTATCTTTTTCAAAAAGTTCACTTATTTGATTCTGCGTTAACCAGACAGTGTCAGTATCAAACTGAACACTGATTTCAGTTTGATTATCCGAAGTTTTATATATTTCTATCTGATTATTCATATTGAGAACATTTATTTAACCATGGTCTATTTCCCCGCCATTTCTATTGCCCGTTTCAGCGCAGCCAATTTATTATTCACCTCTTGCAGTTCACTTTCTTCGTCCGATTTAGCTACTACGCCTGCGCCAGCTTGATAGTAAAGCGTATTATTTTTACTTACAAATGAACGAATAGTAATTGCCTGATTCATACTGCCATCGAACCCAATATAACCCAAACAGCCACCATAAGGTCCACGGTCGTGTGGTTCGATGCTATCAATGAGCTGCATGGCTCTAATTTTGGGTGCACCCGAGAGTGTTCCTGCCGGAAATGTATCGGCAAAAAGTTGGATAATTTTTGTATCGGGTTTTAATTTCCCACTCACGCTCGATACTAAATGTAATACGTGCGAATAATACTGCACTTCGCGGAAAACATCCACTTCTACATGGTCGGCATTGCGGCTTAAATCATTGCGTGCCAAATCGACTAACATAACATGTTCGGCATTTTCTTTTTTGTCCACACTCAGTTTTTCAGCCAATTCTGCATCCTTCTCATCGTTACCTGTGCGACGGAATGTGCCTGCAATAGGCTTTATAAAAGCTTTTTGCTTTTTGGCATCCACTACTAAATGCGCTTCGGGCGACGAACCAAATATACGGAAATCACCAAAATTGAAGTAAAACAAATAAGGCGAAGGATTTACCGAACGCAAGGTGCGATACAGCATAAAATCGTCGCCTATGTATTGTTGGTAAAAACGGCGCGAAAGTACAATTTGGAACACATTGCCTTTGAAGCACTCTTCTTTGCCACGTGTTACCATTTTTTTAAAATCTTCGTTTGTAATATCGCATTTCTCTTCACCAACAGCCGAAAATGGATAAGTTGCAATATTGTTGTTTGACAGGATTTCCTCAATATCAGCAATTTTAGATATTTCGCCTTCGAGCAAATTTTCGATAATCGTCAGCTCGTTATTGAATTGATTGACAGCAATGATGTATTTAAACAACACATAATGCAAGCCGGGCATACTACCAGGCACAGTTTCGCGCGCTGCTAACTTTACATCTTCGAAATACTGAACCGATTCGTAGGACGAATAGCCGAAAAGGCCATTAATTCCTACCGGATTATCGTTTTTCGACAATTCAAACGATTTCAGGTAAGCATCAAAACGCTCAGCAACCGTCAATTTGCTTGTTACCGGAGTTTCGATTTTTGAACCATCGGGATATTCCTCTTTAATCACGAAGCGATTCACCGAAATTCCACCTATCGGACAAAAACCGATATAGGAATAACTATTTTCATTGCCATGATAATCAGAGCTTTCCAACAATACGGAGTTGGTATATAAATCGCGAATTTTGAGATAAATGCCTACTGGTGTTTGCAGATCGGCAAGCATAGTTTTTGAGTTAACCCCTAACCCCTGAAGGGGAACTGAGCTACTTTTGTTTTCTATATTCATAAGAAATAAATTTATATTCTTTTTGATATTTCAAGTTCTATTTTTTGTAATGTCAATTCAATTTCATTGAATACTTGTTCGTTCGTAAAACGAATGACTTTTAATCCTAATTCCGCTAATTCGTTGTCACGATTAGTATCATAGCAATATTGCTCTGGAGTATTATGATACCCGCCATCAATTTCAATAATAAAATGTGCTTTATGACAATAAAAATCAGCAATAAAATACGATATTGAATGCTTCCGTTTAAATCAAATTCCTTTAATGTCTAATCTTGGTAAATTCGCCCAACGAAATATTTTCAGCATCAGTTTGATTGTCTCTTAACTTTTTGGCTAATTCAAAATGAATAGGTAAAGCTCCATAAAATATATTAGAACCCCTAACCCCTAAAGGGGAATTGAAGCTACTTTCGTCTTTATCATTTAACATCATCTCTAATACTGGTTTTAACAATTCGTTCTAATATTTATTCCCCCCTTTAGGGGTAGGAGGTATTCTTATTCCCCCTTCAGGGTTTAGGTTTAAAGTATTTCAAAAATGTATCCAAATCCTTATCCCCTCTGCCTGATACATTTATAACAACAATATCGTCGGGTTTAAAAGTTCCTTTTTCTTTTTTGAGCACAGCCATGGCATGTGCCGATTCTATGGCGGGAATAATCCCTTCCAATTGTGTCAACTCAAAAGCAGCTTCCAAGGCTTCATCGTCATTTACAGGTAGCACTTTTGTACGTCCCACTTGCGCATAATAAGCATGTGCAGGTCCAATTCCAGGATAATCCAATCCGGCCGAAATCGAATAAGGCTCTGTAATTTGTCCATCGGCATCCTGCATCAATAAGGTACGAAAACCGTGAATAATCCCTATCGTTCCCACGCTGATGGTTGCAGCTGTTTCGCCCGATTCTATACCACGACCACCCGCTTCAGCCGAAATTATTTTCACTCGTTCGTCGTTGATAAAATGATAGTAAGTACCCATAGCATTGCTGCCACCACCCACACAAGCTATCAGATAATCGGGATAGTCGCGTCCAATTTGTTCTTGCAACTGCCATTTAATTTCCTCACTGATAACCGATTGAAAGAATCCAACCATATCAGGATAAGGATGCGGTCCTACCGTAGAACCAATAATGTAGAACGCGTCAGGATTGGAACACCAGTAGCGAATTGCTTCGTTGGTGGCATCTTTCAAAGTAGCACTTCCACTTGTTACAGCTTCCACCGTTGCACCCAACATGCGCATTTTTTGCACATTCACAAATTGACGCTCTACATCGGTTTTTCCCATAAACACTATGCATTCCAAACCCATTAAAGCACAGGCGGTTGCCGTAGCCACTCCGTGCTGACCAGCGCCTGTTTCGGCAATGATGCGGGTCTTGCCCATGCGTTTTGCTAACAAAATTTGGCCTAATGCATTGTTAATTTTGTGAGCACCCGTGTGATTCAAATCTTCACGTTTGAGGTAGATTTTTGTACCGTATTTTTCGGAAAGGCGCTTTGCAAAATAAAGCGGCGATGGTCTGCCCACATAATTTTTCAGTAAATCATAATATTCGGCTCGAAATGAAGCATCGTCCTTAATGGCGTAAAAAGCTTCTTTGAGTTTTTGAACCGTTCCATGCAAAATTTCCGGAATGTAAGCTCCGCCAAATTCGCCGTAGTAGCCGTTGTTGTCTATTGAGTAATCCATATTAAAATGGTAAATTGTAAATGAATAATTTGTAAATAAAAAAGGCTTATCGTGAGTTCCGACAAGCCTTTTTGTAATATCTTTTTTAATTGACAAAATACAATGGTGTTACATCTCACGGATTAGCTAATCTGTAAGTGCCACCACCAAAATTTGTTTACTGTCAGCATTGAATTTATATTTTTTTGTTTTATTTTCGCCTGCAAAGATGCTAAATTATTTTCAGTTGTGCAATATAAAATGCATCTTTAATGTTTAAAAAACTCAAAAATTTCTTTTTTGGTTACATTCTGTATAAATTGATTTCTTCAGCATTCATTAAATTTGAAGCGTATAAAGCCGAACAAAATTTGTAATATATAAAACAAAAATTATTTCAAACAAACAAAAAGATTTAACTTTGCAGCTCATTTTACATGTAATACCGATCGCTTGCAGCTAACTCAGCAAGTACAATTTAGTTCTTTTATGAAAGCAAAAAAAAACGAAGAAACAATTTTAATAGAGGACTTTAACTATGAGTTACCCGATGCCCGCATAGCTAAATTTCCGGTTGCAGTGCGCGACAAATCGAAGCTTTTGCTCTATAAGCAAGGACACATATCGCAAGATGTTTTTAGCAATATTGCAAGCTATTTGCCCACCAGGGCTTTATTAGTTTGCAATAATACCCGTGTGATTGAAGCACGCCTTGTGTTCCGGAAAAATAGTGGTGCTCGCATAGAAGTTTTTTGCTTAGAACCCATTCAACCAGCCGATTACACGCAAGCACTTGGAGCCAACACTACCTGCGAATGGAAATGTATGATAGGAAACCTCAAAAAATGGCACGAAGGAACCCTTTGCAAAACAATACAATTCGCAACTGGCGAAGTGCAGTTATGTGCCGAGCGGCTCGCAACAAATGGGAATGCCCACAGGATAAAATTTAGCTGGAACAACTCCGACATTCAGTTTGCTCAAATACTAGAACAAGCCGGCGAATTACCTATTCCGCCCTACTTGCATCGCCACACGGAGACAAGCGATCAGACAAATTATCAAACAGTTTATTCCAAAATAAAAGGTTCGGTGGCAGCACCTACGGCAGGTTTACATTTCACAAGTGAAGTGTTTAAAAGTTTTAAAAAAAAGCAAATAGAAGTAGATGAGGTAACCCTTCATGTTGGTGCTGGTACCTTTCAGCCGGTAAAGACGAAAAATCTTGCTGAGCATCAAATGCACACTGAATACATAGAAGTCAAGCGAGAAACGATAGAAAATTTGCAAAAAAATTTAGGCAAAATTATAGCCGTTGGAACCACCTCGGTGCGCACCTTGGAGAGTTTATATTTTGTAGGAAATATACTTGCCAGCAAAACAGATGCTGAAAAAACAACCTTGAATTTGGATAAATTTCACATAGACCAATGGCTGCCTTACGAATCTGAATTCGACAGCTCAGCATACGAGGCTTTGCAACACATTTTGGATTATTTAGATAGGGTACACCTAAACACGCTCCGTGCCGAAACGCAGATTCTCATTAAGCCTGGCTATAAGTTTCGGATAATAAATGGAATGATAACCAATTTCCATCAGCCCAAAAGCACCTTGCTTTTGCTTGTTTCGGCTTTTGTTGAAGGTAATTGGGAACAAATATATGAATATGCGCTGGCAAACGATTTTCGCTTTTTAAGCTATGGCGATAGTTCCCTGTTGATGCGCTAAGTTAAAAGACGAACACCTTTCTCCCTATTTAATTTCTTCGTAATCTGTATATTCCCCTTCGTTTTTGTCAAAAACTTTTTCGCGTGCTTTGTAGTTTACATTTGTTTTGTTGGACGAGGTAGTGGTTTTTCGTCGTCCAAAACTAAAAATTGATTTTAGAAAACTGAATGCAACTAACAGCACAAAAAGCACTAAAAACAAAAGCAGAAAAAAAATTGAAAATAAAAAACCCATAGAAATAACCTTTTAAAACAAATTAATAAACTGCCTGTGCTATCCGCTTCACGCTTTGAGTAGCCATCATACTATAAAAGTGAATGCTCGGCACTCCTTTAGAAATCAAATCCTTAGCTTGCAACGTGCACCATTCCACCCCAACCTCTGTAGCGTCAGCATCTGAATGGCAGGCATGCAATTCACTGACAAATTCTTCGGGCAAATCGGTATGAAAAATTTTGGGCAATACGGTAAGCTGATTCATAAAGGTTATGGGCTTTAAACCAGGAATGATAGGCACATGTATGCCTATTTCGTGGCATTTATCAACGAAGTCGAAATATTTTTTATTGTCAAAAAACATTTGAGTAACTAAATATTCAGCACCAGCATCCACTTTTTGTTTGGCATAGTGTAAGTCAGACGCCAAATTAGGTGCTTCTTCATGTTTTTCGGGATAACATGCCATTCCATACGAAAAAGCGGGTGTAGTTGTTTTCATTTTACTACCATCCAAAAAGAAGCCTTCGTTGTAGCGATTCACTTGTTGTTGTAATTCAGTAGCATGCGCATGACCGGTTGGTGCAAATTCTTTTTCATGTTTGGCTTTGTCGCCCCGAAGCAATAAAACATCCGAAATACCTAAAAATTGCAAATCGATCAAAGCATATTCTGTTTCTTCGCGCGTAAAACCACTACAAATAATATGTGGAACGACAGGAATTTTGTATTTATTTCGAATAGCAGCAGCAATAGCAACTGTTCCGGGACGATGACGCTCCGACACGCGTTCAAAAAGCCCGTTAGGCATTTCTTTGAATGCCATTTCGCTGCGGTGTGTGGTAATGTTGATATATTTAGGGTCAAAATCCAACAAAGCATCGATGGTGCGATACACACTATCTATGCCATTTCCCTTCAAAGGAGGTAAAAGTTCAAACGAAAAAGCTGTTTTGGAATTATTTAAAATACTGTTTACAACACTCATTGGTAATTTATTTCTGGGTTAATAAAAGTAATGTCATTAAGAAAAATCATATCACATCCTTTCATCTGTTTATAATTGATTTGTTAATTGTCTGATGAAACTCAAACATAATCATTCTCTTGTGATTATTCTCTTGTATATCGAAGTCTGCTTGTCGTGTTCGTTTCATTTATCGTTTTTATAAAAAACAGGATTGCAAAATTAGTATTTTATTTAAAATTGAGCATAACCTTATGCGTAATTATAACAAACTTTGCAATTTAATTTGTTAGCATAAAGCTCTTACAAATGCTTCCTTATACGCCACAACTGCCACGAGTTTACGCTATTTTGCCACAGCACGTATGCACCAGGTCCGATTGCTGCCAATGGATTGAGATACATTTGTGCCATCCAAATCACCAATATCGTATTTTTTTGACCTAAACCCTGACCGCCCGCCACCGTATCGTCTAACTTGCGACCAATACGCCTCCCAATCCAAAATTGCATCACACAAACTACCAAAGCTGCAACTGCCATTACAATTTCGAGCCACAATTGTGATTTACCTTGCTCTATCACAAACTGCACCGTGCGCCCCGTAACGATGGTAAGCGCCAAGCTCCACATGTAAAAAGTAATACCAGTGTGCTGTTGCATAGGTTTAGCCAAGGTCTTAAACCACCTATTGATAACTACCGAGAGTAGCAAAGGTAGTGCGAGCAACACGATCACTTTTTGAGCAATATCAAAGGCCGAATCGAAAAATGCCAATTCACGATATCCGATAAACGAAAACAAAAGCGGGGCAAAAAATGCAACAGCAAGGTTGCTCATCAAACCATACGTTGTCAGGCTGGCAACATTTCCTTTAAGCATTCCGCCAATAACAGGTGCGGCTGATGCAGTTGGTGCTAAAACACAAATCATTACGCTTTGTGCCAACACAATATTGAGAGGCTGTAAGATAAAATAAAGCAGTGAGCTACCTAATACTTGGATGGCAAGGAGCCACCAGTGCATAGCCGTAATACGCAACTTGCTAACAGACAATTTGATGTAGGTGAGCAACAACATGGCAAAAATGAGGTATGGAATTAGAAATACCAAAGCTCCAACGTAGCTATGCAGTAGTATGCCCACACTAATGGCAATGGGCATCATATAAGCTTTGAGTTTTTTAATCATGCTGTGAACGAATTTTTTTCATCAAGCCTTGCTTTACTTCGGCAACTCGCTGCGGGTAAACCAGCAATAGAGAAAGCAGATAGAGCAAGAAAAACACAAATCCTTGCGCTAATAATTGCACAAAATAACAATCACCCAAGCGATAAGCAAAATAGCCTACCAATGCAGCACCAATCACAAGGAACATTGTTTTGGCAATATCCAACAATTGGTGCCTGAAATAATGATTTAAACTCTGCTTAATGAGAACGGCAGAAGCACCAAATGCTATGAAATTGGCAACAATTAGACCCATCAACATAACCCGAATACCATAAGAAAAAGTTATTAAAATAGAAATCACAATCAGAGTTTTTTTTAAAATTTCTAATTGAAGCGTATGTTTTGATTCGCCTCGTGCATTCAGAATACTGACATTGATTGTGTAGATAGGATAAAAAATATTCGAAAAAATCAGCAATTGAAAAAGGACAATCGACTCCATCCATTTTTCAGATATTAATGTAATTATCAGTGGCTTGGCAGCAATGATTAAGAAGGCGGCAAATGGAAAAGTGAGCATGCTGACCGAGGTTACCAATCGCCGATAGATGCGCAACAGGCGAGGCTGATCGTCCTGCACTTGCGAAAAAATGGGAAATGTGCCTGCCGAAAGTATGCTATTCGAAGCAACATTCACCGTTTCGTTGTATTTATTTGCTTGTGTGAAGTAGCCCACATTTTTAATAGTATCTAATTTGCCTATGAGCAGGGTGTAAATGTTATTGAAAATAGAATTCAACAAAGTTTGAGCAAATATGCCCGCTGAGAAACGCCAGCTTTCGCGCACCGTTGTCCACGAAAAAACGAAAGTCGGTTTCCAGCGTAAAAAAAAGGGCGATAGGATGGCTTTTGCCGTATGAAAGCTGAGCTGCTGGTACACCAAAACCCAAACGCCATAACCTTTAAATGCCAGAAATAGAGCCACAAAGCCGCTGATAGCTACACTTATTAAGTTGATAAAAGCATTGGATTTGTAAGCTAATTTTTTGAGCAACTGAACTTGCTGAATGAAGTACAATGCAAAAATAATGACCGTGATAAATAAAACGCGAGCAATGGAAGTGAGCGCAGGCAGTCCAAAAAAATTGGCAATGTGTGGCGCCATCAGGAATAAAACCAAGTAAAGAACTACCGAAAGGAATAAATTCAGAAAAAAAATAGTACTGATATCGGTTTGGGTAGCTTGCTGCTTACGAATGAGCGCTTGCCCAAACCCGCCATCAATAAGAACAGTGGAGATGCCCACAAAAAAAAACAATATTCCAATTTGCCCAAATTCCTCCACATGGAGAATACGAGCCAGCAAAATACCCACTATCAATTGAATAAATTGAACCCCATACACATTGACAGAGGACCAAGCCAAGCCGTTTATCATCTTCTTTTTTAAGCCATCGCTCATTGCAGTAGAAAGGAATTAAATATGTATTTTGAAAATTTGCCTGTTAAGAAAAATGCAATTTGATTGCTGCCAAAAGCGTAATCACCTGAAAACGCTCACCCCAGTTACCTTTTTCAAAAAGCTCCGTACAATCATGGCGCAACTCATCGATTTCAACAGATGTTATATTTTTATAAAAATAAGCAGTAAGCTCATTTGCTAAGAATTTGTTAGTAGCCAACCAATTATCAAAGGGATTCATGCCCGACTTCATGGTGCCGGAAACTTTATCAACAAGTTTAAGTCTCATGCGTTGGTAATAAGCCAAATCGAAAAACTTTTTGTTATTGAGCGATTTGAGCGGCGAAACACCAGTTTTCTCCCACGGATAGGCAGCAAACTCCTTGTTTTTCAGCGCTATCCAATCAATATAAATTTTCTGTTTGAACTTCATATTTTCAGGGATGGAATAACAGTAGCTCAAAAAGTCGATATCCAAAAAGGGTGATACACTTTGCGAAAAACTATCTATATAGTAATTCCCATTCATAGCGCCCATAAATGCACGTCCATAAAATTTATATAATTCTTCCGAGTCGAACGCTTGCTGAACACTTAGAATATATTTTTTAACCTTAGGGAGCAATTTCGACGAATACATGCTTGCCGACAAGGCTGGTTGTACCACATAAGGCTTTGAAAGAAAAGAGCCCAACACCGCATCGCCAATAAGCCCTGTATGCACTAAACCATAGCTGTCGAAATTAATATTTTGGCATGATTTGAGCACATGAGCAGCTCCCGAATACAATATCAAACCATCATTATAGCTCACAATTTCATCGATGGGTCTTAAATAATTACCGCCATCCAAAGCTTGAAACAAAAACTCGTGATGATGGTCGATAGCAATTTGTTTGGCAATTTGCTCATCTAAGTAGTTAGCTTGCGAAAAAGTAAAATTAAGTTGCTCTGTGTAACCCATTTTGTGAGCCATTAACACCGTCATGCGTGAGTCCAATCCCCCACTTAGTGTGGCTATATGTTTGTATTTGTATGCTTTATCTTTTTCAAATTCTCGCTTAATGGCTTGCCTGAACAGTTCATCAATGGTAGCGATGGTGCGCTGGTTGCTATCCGCATTTTTCTGAATATTTTTAAGGTGAAAGTAGTTTTTCTGACTGAGTTTATTTTGCAACAAAGTCATTGAATTTCCGGGCATTAAACGCTTTACGCCTTCAATAAAAGTAATTTCATTTCCCATAAAACCATTTGTGAGCAGCGAGTAAGCAGCATCCAATTGTAAGTTTCGTGTTAGGTTTAGTTCTTTCATCAGCTTAGCAATGCTACTAAGATCCGAAGCAAAAAGCAAGAAATTGCCATTTTCAAAATAAAAAATGCGTTTCGAGCCAGTTTGGTTGGTAAAAATTAACCATTTATTCGCTTTTTTATTATACACAAAGCCACTAAAATCTCCTCGTAATTGTTTCAAAAAATCATCACCATGCTTTTGATAGGCATTTTTAAGGAGTGAAAACGTATCTTTTTCTTCACCTATTTCATTCAAATTAAGCAAAACGCCATCTATCCCAATAAAATAATCTGAATCCTCTTGAAAAATCTTGTCGTTGCTGAATTTTGAATTAGTAAGTTGCTGTATTTCAAAGTTTTTACCAGAATATTTTTTGCAAATCATCTTTTCTTCGTGCACAAATCGCTGTGCAAAAACCCGAGAAAGATCTTTGCGTGCGCTCTCATTTTTATAAATTATAGCCGTAAATCCTGTCATTGTATTCTATTTGCTTTTAATCACATCAAAACCCTCACCATACACACCAATTGCCGACGACTGCGAAATAAATGCGTTAGGGTCGATATCTTTGACAATTCGAAATATCCGTATCGATTCATTTTTACGCGCTATAACCGTAATCACTTTTACAGGCTCTTTGGAATACCAGCCCATGCCGTCCAAAATAGTAACACCCCGGTGCACCTCGTGGTTGATGCGCGATGCAATTTGCTCGTAATGCTTTGAGAAAATGAAAAACTGCACCGATTGACGCACACCATTAATCACCATATCTACCGTTAGTGTATTGATAGTTAAGGTTGTAAGCCCATACACAATGCGTTCGATGCTACCAAATTTCAGAAAATAAGATGAGGAAACAATTAACACATCGCAGTAAAGCAGAATGCGCCCTAAGGTAATGTTGCGATACTTATTTACCACCTTGGCAATAATATCGGTGCCTCCCGAGCTGCCGTTGGATAAAAAAACCAAACCAATGCCAACGCCCGAAATTAATCCGCCCAACACACAAGCCATAAAATCCTCCTTTTCGCCTACAAAAGTGCCTATGGACGCTTGTGGTAAAACAGAAAAGAATAACGTGAGTACACTAACGCCATAAATTGTTCGTAAACTGAACTTTATGCCTACCGTTTTAATAGCTATGAGCAACAATACGGCATTGATAGCAAAAAAAGTAAGCGATATGGGGATGCCCGAAGCATAGTACACCAAAGCACCAATACCCGTAACGCCACCACCAGTAATTTGATGTGGCAGTAGAAAAGCTTTCCATGCACCGGCATACATCAACAAGCCAAAGGCAATGAAAATGTATTCCTTTAACTGTAATTTTGTATTTACAAAAGAATTTTTCAAATTTTGGGACGTCATCGTTTTCATTTTTTGCTTACAAAGTGCAAACTTACATAAAAATATGCGATTTATGAGCGAGTTCAATAATTATCTATGCTATTCAACATAAGAGGGCAAAGCGATGAATGATTAGAGTTGACGAAACAAGGTATAACATTATTATATTTTTTATTCATTCTCCGTAGATATAAAAATTTATAAAATGGAAATCAATTATTATTAAAAGAAAGTGCGGTTGTAGTTATTTGAAGTATCTTTACATTCAAAAAATTTTAATAAATCATGCAAGTAAACAAAAAAGCAATAGGATATACCTTAGCAGGCATTATTTTTCTTAGCTTTGCATTTATATTTTATTCTCCCTTTAAAAAAAATGATATAGCTTTTATTCACAACGAGGGTAAAGCGCAGGGAACTTACTATTCAGCCACTTATCAACAACCACAAGGCAAAAATCTCCAGCTTCAAATTGATAGTCTTTTTGCTAATTTCGACCTTTCATTATCTACTTATGTGGATAGTTCCATTATATCAAGGATAAATAAAAACGATAACA
>MNZK01000059.1 GCA_001873635.1 Porphyromonadaceae bacterium CG2_30_38_12
TTTTAGTTTTTGTGTCGCCTTTTTTGTTCGCAATAGGGTGTTGAGAGCCTAACCCACTTCGCTTGGTGGGGCAATAAGCTGATAATCAGCAGTAAAAATCTAATGTTAGTGTAAGCTCTTGGTTAAAGGATTTGTTGTTTGGATACAGCACATTTACTGGTGAACGTATTTTGGGCAGTTTTTCTACCATTTGCATGATGCCCGTGTTACAGCGTGGGAATTGGCATGAATCAAAACCAGTGAGGCGTGTGATACGCTGCTGCTTGGTTTCGGTGGGTTTGGTCAGGTCGGGTTTGGAGTTGTCTTTGAGTGGTTGCACCACTTTTTTGTACCGGCTTCCCAAAATTCCATAATACCGTATTTTTACAAATCCTTGGGGCAGGATATGCATACAAAAGCGCCGCAGAAACTCCACACCGCCCAAAGTGGTTGGTTTTACAATTGCAAGCACACCAAGGCAATACGGTGAATGTAATTGTAAAAAGTGCTGTCGGTGCGACTGCCAATGGCGGTCCCGTTGCACGGGATGTGCCATATTCCTGAAGCATAACAGTAAATACCGAAGAAAATCCTTCCACCTCTTGGATGGCTCGATCATAAGTTGTACATTTGCTTTTAGTTTTCATACAGATGAATGTTTTGTTATAATTATTACTTCTTTTGATGGTGGAAAATACATTCTTTCCACGCTCAGAAATATATATCAAACAATCAGCTTTAAGTATAAAAATACTTTAAACAATTGATAATAAGCTAACTAAATCTCAACCCTCGTGTGGGGTTTTAGTGCAATACACGCAAAATCTTAACTTTGCATCTACAACAAAAGAGAATAAAACGACACATGGAGAACAAAATAGCTAAGCCATTTTTGAAATGGGCGGGTGGCAAAACTCAATTAATATCAGAAATTGAAAAGGCAACGCCTTTACAATTCAATAAGTCTAAGTTTACTTATATCGAACCATTCGTTGGAAGCGGAGCAATTCTATTTTGGATGTTGAATAATTTTCCAAACATGGAAAAAGCCGTTATAAACGACATCAACGCAGATTTGATAAATACCTATAAAACAATTGCTTCAAAGCCAAACGAACTAATTTCAGTCCTCGAAATCTTACAAAACGAGTATCACTCTTTGGACTTAAAAGAACTCGAAAAGAAAGAATATTATTACGAGAAAAGAGAACTTTATAACACCCGGAACACTGAAAAAAGCACACAGGCAGCGCTTTTTATCTTTCTCAATCGGACTTGTTTTAATGGACTTTATCGTGTAAATAAGAGCAACGGATATAATGTCCCGATGGGTTCGTACAAAAAACCAACAATCTGTGAAAGAGAAAATATTTTAGCAGTTAGCAAAGCATTACAACGGGTTGAAATTCTTTGTGGAGACTATCAAAAAACGCTCGAATCAGTGAGCCAAAACTCATTATTTTATTTCGACCCTCCCTACAAGCCACTAAACGAAACATCCAGCTTTAATTCTTACGCAAAAGATGAGTTCAACGACTTTGAGCAAATAAGATTGAGAGACTTTTGTGCTAAATTAGATTTGATGGGGCACCAATGGATATTAAGCAACTCTGATGTAAAAGGGAAAGATATGAATGATAACTTTTTCGATGACCTTTATAGCCAATTCATTATCAACAGAGTTGATGCCAAAAGAAGCATAAATGCAAATCCAGAAAAAAGAGGAAAACTAACAGAGCTGCTAATTACAAATTCTAAATCCAGTCAACACTTCCAAACTGTAGCTAATTTTTAAGCCGATGATAAATAGTAAAGCAATTGAATTTCTAACTCCTTTATTCGAAATAATTAAGAACTCTAAGGGCAAAACAATATCTCAAATTAAGATAGAACTTAACTTGGAAAGAGTAAATATGAAAAAGGGTGCGTCAGGTCTAATTCTTGAAACGCTTTTAGGTCTCCCAAATAATAATACTGCCGATGCAGATATTTCTGAAATTGGATGTGAAGTTAAAATACTACCAATTCAAAGAAATAAAAATGGAGATATAAAAGTAAAAGAACCAACTCAAATTCAAATGATAAATTATTTTGAAGTGGCAAATGAGAGTTGGGAAACAGCAAAAATTCGAAAGAAAATCACTTTGACATTTTGGATTGTTTATTTAGCTAAAGATAATAGTAAAAGACTGAATCAAGATGATTATAGAATTATTGATTATTTTCTTGATCATCCAAATGAAACCAAAATTTCCACATTTAAAGATGATTGGGAACTCATACAAAAATATATAATTAATGGATTAGCTGATAAACTCTCCTGTGGTATGGGTACTTATATTGAACCTAAAACAAAAGGGAAAAACAATCAAGATAAAACAAATGCTCCAGATGGCAAAGGTGGAATAACTCGTGCAAGAAGAAGGGCATTTTATTATAAAAAAAACTATACAAATTCTAATATTTTACCTAATATTGATTTGTCTTTTTTTGATTAAAAGTTATGAATAATGAAACCTGTATTCACGGTGGTGTTTCCCCAATAACACTTCTCTCAAACTTACATCATAGTCAGGCTGGAAGTGGAAGGCACAGATGTCCAACTTGTGCTTACGAACAAGGTTTTAATATTGGAAGTACTGGAAATTGGAAATCATATGATGAGTATTGCGCTTCATTAGTCGATCCTGAGGTTTGCCAAAATGGTGCTATTGCACCAACTTACATACTTTCAATTTAGGGGGTAATCAAGGTGGTACTGGCAGGCATAAATGTACTAACTGTGCTTTTAAACAAGGATTTGAAGTTGCTATTTTGGAGAATAGTATAAATAACATCATGATTGAATTAGTTCCTACTCCTTCGAATATCAGTAAAAATGAAGTACCCAGAATTATTTCCACATCAACAACAGATTATATTCAAAAGGAAATCAGAAACAAACACTTAGGTTTATTAGGCGAGTTATTCATCTTGAAAAATGAAATTGAATTTCTTAATAATAATGGCAAAGCTGATTTAGCAGCGAAAGTACAACACGTTTCAGTTGAGATTGGTGATGGCTTAGGTTACGACATTTTATCTTTTGATTTAAACGGGAATGAAAAGAAAATTGAAGTAAAAACTACACGTAGCGATATTACAAGACCTTTTTACTTAACACGTAACGAAATAGATGTATCTATTTTATTTTCAAATAATTATTATTTATACCGTCTTTTTGACTTCGATTATAGTATAAACAAAGGAAAGTATTATATCATTGAGGGTAATTTGACAAATTCATTAAAATTAGAAGCGTTATTGTTTTTGGCTTATCCAAAAACAAATATTTAATACTTTTAAGTAATGAGTTACCGAGTATTCCTCGGCAACTCAAAATTTCATTAAATCTGAAATAGTTATTTCTAAACCATTAGCAATTACTTGTATATTGATCAAAGATGGATTTCGTTCACCTCTTTCAATCATACCGATATAATTTTTGTGTAGTCCAGTTTTTTTGGCAAATTGTTCTTGAGTTAGTTTCAAATTTAACCGCAATTCTTTGACTCTTTTTCCAAATACAATTAATATTTCATTTTCCATAAACAAAAAAAGACACTTATTGTGTGTTATTCAAGAATTCTTATTATCTTTGTACAAAAGTAATGAATTAAATGCATTCCTAACTACAAACAACTTTAAGAGTTAATGTTATGAAAATTACTCAACATGGTACAAAACAAAGTATTGGACAAATAAATACTTTAGTAGATTATTTTGAAGAAGCGAATGATTTACAGAAATGGAATTACATGGGTTTAACTGTTGAAATTGACCCAACAGTTGATTACAATAATCAAAATATGCTTATTAGATGGTTTGATGTCAATGAAGGATTCAATGATCGCCTAATTGTAAATTCGTTAAGTGAGTTCAATATTCATTTTGCTAAGATTGAATTATGATCGATCCATATTATAAGTCTTCTGACAAGAACTTTTATCTTCTACAAGGAGATACTATGGACCTTTTGCCGCAGTTTGAGCATAAATTTGATATGGTTTTTGCCGACCCACCTTATTTCTTGTCAAACAACGGATTATCGATTCAAAGCGGAAAGATTGTAAGTGTAAATAAAGGCGATTGGGATAAATCCGAAGGTTTTGAATATATTAACGACTTTAATCGCAAATGGCTTTCGTTGATTCGTGACAAAATGAAAGATGATGCCACCATCTGGATTAGTGGTTCTATGCATAATATCTTTTCAATTGGTCAAATCCTAAACGAACTCGGTTTTAAGATTTTGAACGTAATTACTTGGGAGAAAACAAACCCACCACCAAACTTTTCTTGTAGATATTTCACATACTCAACTGAGCAAATTATTTGGGCTCGAAAATGTGAGAAAGTACCTCATTATTACAACTATGAATTAATGAAGCAACTGAATGGCGACAAACAAATGAAAGATGTTTGGAAACTTCCAGCCATTGCCCCGTGGGAAAAATCGTGCGGAAAACATCCAACTCAAAAACCCCTTTCTGTTTTAACTCGACTCATTTTAGCATCGACAAAGCCAGATGCTTGGATTCTTGATCCGTTTAGCGGAAGTAGTACAACAGGCATTGCAGCGAATCTTGTAGGACGAAAATTTCTAGGAATTGACCAAGAAGAAGAGTTTTTAAATATTAGTAAAAATAGAAAACTCGAAATAGAAAACCCAAAAACTGCTGCATTTCACAGAAACAGAATTGCAGGTTTTATCGACAAAAACCAACTTAGTGCATTTGTTGAAAATGAAGAACCAAACGAAGAAATTAAAGTTGCGCTTGGATTTTGTCGTGCGAAAGACTTAGAAAATATTAAGCTAGATAAAATTTTTTATTTCCATGCCATTGAGAGCAATAATCGTGTAACAGACTTTCCTATAGGCATTTTGGAAGCAAAGCGACTTGTAATTTATTCTGGCGGTAGAAACAATCCAATTTATTTGACTGGTCTTTTTGCAGAAATCAAATCGGTAGAGCTAAAACACAAATCATATATAATCGGAAAAGAAAATTCAAAAACAGAATTTTATTACGTAGTGACTTTAGATGAGGTTTTTATAGACGACGAAAATATAAAGTTTGCAATTAATATTAATACGCTTTTTGACAAGTCAGACACGAAAAACAGCAGACTCCTTCAACAGTTTTTGCCAGCTTTGACAACTTGGGAGAAAATATTGAAATCGATTAACAAAAAAAGAGCGAACGACCAAAACATAGGAGTACGTGTGGTCTGAGGCACGAAGACCCAACATGTACTCCCTGTTGCACTTCACCCACCCCTGCTCGCCGTAGTTTTTAGAGCAAAGCGCTAATGCTCGGCGAAGCGTCTTTAGCTAACGCTGATTTTCAATTCGCTTCGTCGGGTTTAAAGCAAAGCTCCTACTTTGCATATTGCAATAAAAAGCTATTTTGGCAATTCAATTATTCATTTTATTTTTGGAACTATGAGAACAGGTTATCAAATTGTTGAACAACTATGAATGCCAATTGAAAAATTACCGCTCATGCGGACATTAGGTTAATGCAATTTTGGTACTTATTTGCCATATCGTGCGGTGAAGCTTTTACCGATCTTGTTCTTTAGTCAGAATTCTATTCTTTAATATTCTGTTGTACTATTATCATTACTTTAGCTCCCAATTCTTTCTCACCTTCCAATACATCCAGAAGCTTATCGGCCAACCATAGAGTTAGCAGTTCGTTTTCATCGGCAGTAAGAATTTTTGCAATTGCAATTACTTGAGTATGTTTAGCCGGCTGTTCGCCACGTTCAATCTTACTAAACATGGGTGTATCCTTATCCAATACCGCAGCTAAATGGCATTGAAGCAACTTCCGCTCTTCTCTTAGTTGTCGAATTTTATCAGCAAATAACATAATCGTTTTATTTCAGACTTTTGACTTTTTGGATTGTCAGAATTTGAAAAAAAGATAGACAATTATTCACAAACAGAACAGGTGTAAGAGTAAAGATTTCAAGATGAGTTGCGACATTTTTATATCACATCTTGGTAATAAACAAGCAGTATTGCCAAAAACGTGATAGAACGTATAGCGGTAAGTTTTCAGGGTTGGATATAATAGTGAAGCAAAATGGGTGTGAAAACAATAAACTCATGAAGCCTACTACGTTTGCTTCACGAGTTTTGCAAGCTGCAAATATCCGTCCGTTGGGGACAAATACTTCTGACGTTTATTGTTTTTTCGACAGAAACTCTTTGAGGTAGAGCGATACTAACAAGTAAGTTACAATAAGAAATCCACCCAGAATACCGCCTATTGCTAAGCCTTTAACTATGCCTAAGCGGTCTTTTTTGAGCGGTAATATAGGTTCATCGATAATTTGCACCAATGGAGTTTCGCGTGCCATGTCTAATTTTAAAGTTTCTAAGTTTTTGAGCACTTCGGCATATACCGTACCGTAGAGTTGCGCATTTGCTTGTTGTTTTATTTTTGGAACAGCCGCAAACTGAAGTGCCTCATTGATATTAACTTGCGAGAATCCAGCGCCTTTGTAAAGTGCAGCTTCGTACAAACCACGTATAGAATCGGCAGTATGTTGCATCATGGTGATGTTCGATTTGTTTTGAGCTGTTTTTGTTTCGCGATAGAATAGGTAAGTTTGCGCCATTAAGGTTTCCACAAAAAGTTTTGAAAATAGCTCATTTTTGCTTTTAAAACCTACGTTTACAATGTCAATTTTTTTATTTTTCCGAACTACAGTTAAGTCAGCTTTTTTAATCATCTGGTCATAAATGCTATACAAAACACTATCCTGCGTGCGCGAAAATTTTTCGCGTGGCTGACCGATAGGATAAGCTAAGTTGGGGAGTTCTTTGTTTTTTTTATCTTTATTCCAATCTTTGCGAAGTTCGTTGAAATCAATGTATATTTCCACTAAATTTTTGTTTTTACCATTGAAGTTCACGGGTGTGAGCAAGGTTTTTTCCACAGCATAGCGCGATTTGATAATTTCGAGCAAATTGTCGCCGCTAAATGCACTCTGGTTACCACCCATCAAACCAGCAAAACCAAAAGAAGATGCCAAATCCGCTAAACCGCCTCCACTACTTTTTTCAACCAACGCAAAAGAAAGCGATGCTGTGTAAGTAGGCTTAACAATAAACGATGCAGCCAAGCCAAGGGCACCACCACCAAGGCCAAATGCAACAATAATTTTCCATTTTGTTAGCAGGTATCTCCAATATTTTTTTACTAAATCTATTAGTTCGAAAATTGAGATTTCCTCTGTGTCGTTTTTTTTCGTTGGCTCCATACTCTGTTTTTTAAGTTCTGCTTGTGCTAACTAAATTTTTTTTTTGGCACGCAAAGTTACAAAATATTTTCAAATACTAACTAAAAAAAATATAATCAAGAAAATTTGCACACTATAATTTGTTCTTTTTTGTTAGAGCTAAAAAATATGCGGATTGAGATTTTTAAATAAATACGAATATGGAAATGTTACAAAAATTTAATTTAAAGTCCTCATTTGATTAATAATATTTAATTCAACATACAAATTACTGATAATAAGGCATTTAGTGTATAGTGAAAAAAATATCTAATCACATTTATTTACGGATAAATTTCTGTAATTTTGCAACACTTTTTTTAAGAAAACAAAAAATGTTTTTTTAGTCTTTACAAAAAGACATAAAAAGACAGTAAATCAACAAATTAACATTAAAAATGGCAAACCTGATTAAAACGAAACGTGGTTTGGATATTGCAATAAATGGTGCCGCCGAAGAAGGTATAGCAAAAACCATTTATTCGCAAGTAATTTCAATCATACCCGATCACTACCACGGTATAACGCCTAAAATGCTTGTAAAAGAGGGAGATAGCGTGTTGGCAGGCACTCCGTTATTTTACAGCAAAACCAAGGAACAAATGAAGTTTGTGAGCCCTGTGAGCGGAACTGTAAAAGCCGTACATAGAGGAGACAGACGAAAATTGTTACGAATTGAAATAGAATGCGATAAAAAAAATACATCTGTTTCTTTTGCTAAATCAAATCCAGCATTAATGTCTGCTGAAGCCATAAAAGATTTATTACTAGAATCGGGCTTGTGGGCATATATCAAGCAGCGTCCCTACGATGTGATTGCTAATCCCGATAAAGCACCAAAAGCAATTTTTATTTCAAGTTTCGATAGTTCACCATTGGCGCCAAACAACGAATTTGTGTTGGCAAAGCAATTAGCTGATTTTCAAACTGGAATTGACGCCTTGAAAAAACTAACTACAGGTAAAGTTCATTTGGGGGTGCGAGCAGGAAGCAATTTTTTCAAGCAAATAAAAAATGTTGAAATTACAAATTATCAAGGTCCCCATCCAATAGGCAATGTTGGTATTCAAATTAATCAAATTGACCCCATAAATAAAGGTGAAGTTGTATGGACTATCCAAGCACAAGATCTTGTGTATATAGGACGTTTATTTAACAAAGGTGTTGTTGATTTAGAACGAACGCTTGCCATTACAGGTCCCGAAGTTATAAAACCACACTATATTAACACCATAGCAGGCACATCGATTGACCTTCTGGTAGCCGGTAACACGACAAAAAGTTTTGCTTTGCGCTACATAAGCGGTAATGTACTCACTGGCTTGCAAATTGCTTCCAATGGCATTTTAGACCCTTACGCAACTCAAATCACCGTATTGAAAGAAGGCGAGGAAACACACGAAATGTTCGGATGGGCATTGCCACGCATCAATAAATTTAGTGCAAGTGGTACCTATTTCACCGGAATGCTTCAAAAAGTATTTGGCAAAAAAGATTTCGATTACGATGCACGTTTGCTTGGTGGTGTTCGAGCCATCGTCATGTCGGGCGAATACGATAAAGTATTACCCATGGATATCTATCCTGAATTCTTAATAAAAGCAATGATTGCTGGCAATATCGACAAAATGGAAGCGTTAGGGGCTTACGAAATAGCACCCGAAGATCTTGCTCTTTGCGAATTTGTATGTACATCCAAATTACCTTTGCAACACATAGTGCGTGAAGCTTTAGATACTTTACGTAAAGAATTAGAATAAACCCTTAAATCCTCGCAGTAGGACAAAAAGAAATATGAATGCACTTAGAAAATTAGTAGATAAAGTGAAACCGAACTTTGAGAAAGGCGGTAAACTTGAAAAATTACATTCGGTTTTTGATGGTTTTGAAACCTTTTTATTTGTTCCAAATTCCCGCTCGAAAAATGGCACGCACATACACGATGCCATCGATACAAAACGTACAATGAGTACGGTGATTGTGGCTTTGATTCCAGCTTTGTTGTTCGGGATGTACAATGTAGGATATCAACATTATTTAGCTATTGGACAACAAGTTAGTTTCATCGATACGTTCATTTTTGGCGCATTGGGCGTGTTGCCGTTTATAGTGGTTTCTTACGGTGTTGGTTTGGGTATCGAATTTATTGTAGCGCAAATTAAAGGGCACGAAATTCAAGAAGGCTTTTTGGTATCAGGATTTCTGATACCACTTATTGTGCCTATCGACACACCACTTTGGATGGTGGCAGTAGCTACTGCTTTTGCCGTAATTTTTGCCAAAGAAGTTTTTGGTGGTACGGGAATGAATATTTTCAACATTGCCCTGATTACCCGCGTGTTTCTGTTCTTTGCTTATCCTACCTACATGTCGGGCGATACTGTTTGGGTGCGCACATCGGATACCTTTGGCTTGGGTGCCGGAAAAGTAGTCGACGGATTTTCGGGAGCTACGGTGCTGGGACAAGTTGCAACAGCTTCAAGTCCTAATATAAATATAATGAGTACCGTAGGGCAACCTTTTGGATTTTTAGATGGATTTTTAGGCTTGATTCCCGGTTCTATCGGAGAAACTTCTACGTTGGCTATTTTGATTGGTGCTCTATTGTTATTAATCACACGCATTGCAAGTTGGAAAACAATGTTTTCGGTGTTTGCGGGAGGCGCTGTGATGGCTTATATTTTCAACATAATCGGACCTGATACTGCTTCGGCAAATTTTCCTTGGTACAATCATTTGGTATTTGGTGGTTTTGCATTTGGTGCCGTCTTTATGGCTACCGACCCAGTGACTTCGGCGCGCACCGAAACAGGAAAATATATTTATGGTGCTCTGATAGGCATGTTTACCATTGTGGTACGTGTGTTGAATCCCGGTTATCCCGAAGGAATGATGTTGGCTATTTTACTCATGAATATATTTGCACCGCTCATCGATTACTTTATTGTGGAGGCAAATATTAAACGTCGTTTGAAAAGAGCTACCAACTAATTGAAAAATAAAAATTTGACAAAGGAAAAAACGATGGATACAAATAAAAACGGATATACGATAGTTTATGCCACCATAATGGTTGTTATAGTGGCATTGATGCTGTCTTTGGTGTCGGGGGCACTCAAAGAAACACAAAATCTGAATGTAAAGCTGGATAAGAAAAAACAAATACTGAGCTCGCTGCAAGTTAATTTCGAGGGCAAAGATGCTGCGGTGCTTTACGATGAATACATTACCGAAGGTCTCGTGCTCAATTCAAAGGGTGAAACATTGGAAAAATCCAAAGATAAAACTTTTGAAATAGATGTGTTGAAAGAATTAGCTAAAAAATTGGATCAGAGAAAATTGCCTATCTATATTGCACAAGTAGATGGCAACACTAAATACATTATTACGCTACGCGGAACAGGGCTTTGGGGACCAATATGGGGTTACATTGCTCTCAACGATGACAAGAGCACCGTGTTTGGAACCTATTTTTCGCACGCCAGCGAAACGCCCGGATTGGGAGCTAACATAACTGAAGCACCTTTTCAACAACAATTTGTTGGCAAACATATCTTAAATACTAAGAATGAATTTGTTTCGATAGCCGTACTTAAAGCCGGACAAACAACAGAAGGGCAGGACAAAATAGACGCCATATCGGGAGGAACAATCACCAGTAAAGGTGTTGAAAAAATGCTTTTGGACTGTTTATCACAATACGATGAATTTTTTAAAACTGGAGGAATTAACTAATGGGAAAATTAATATCAGAAAAAACAAAACAAGTTTTCTTAGGACCACTAAGTAAAAACAATCCAATTGGTGTTCAGGTACTTGGTATTTGCTCCGCATTGGCAGTAACTGCAAATTTAAAGCCCGCATTGGTTATGGGCATATCGGTTACAGTTATAGTTGCTTTCTCCAATGTCATCATCTCATTGCTGCGCAATACCATTCCAAATCGTATTCGTATCATTGTACAATTGGTGGTAGTAGCTGCTTTGGTAACAGTAGTTAGTGAAGTGCTGAAAGCTTATGCTTACGATGTGAGTGTGAAATTATCGGTATATATTGGTTTAATTATAACCAATTGTATCTTAATGGGACGCCTCGAAGCATTTGCTATGGCTAATAAACCATGGGAATCGTTTGTTGATGGCTTAGGTAACGGCTTAGGTTATGCGGTTATTTTAGTAATCGTTGGCTTTTTTCGTGAAATTTTTGGAGCAGGGTCGCTTTTGGGATTTCGCATCATACCACAATCGTTTTATGATGCCGGTTACAGCAACAACGGTTTGATGATGATGCCTCCTATGGCATTAATTATTATTGCAGTAATTATTTGGATACATAGGAGTTTAAACAAAGAATTACAGGAATAACATACCTTTTTCCCTTTTTTAGCAAAAGGCAACAAATATAAATTAGGATTTATAATCAAGAATTGCTCTAAGACCGCAGCGGTTGTAGGAGAAGAAATAAAAAAAATATGGAAAACGTAGCCAGTATATTTGTGAAGTCGATATTTGTCGACAATATGATATTTGCTTATTTTCTCGGAATGTGCTCTTATCTTGCTGTTTCGAAAAATGTAAAAACATCGATTGGTTTAGGAGCAGCCGTAATTTTCGTTTTGGTAATTACTCTGCCACTTAATTATCTTTTAGAAACGTATGTTTTAAGGGAAGGAGCTTTAGCATGGCTGGGTCCTAATTTTAAAACACTCGATTTAAGTTATCTTTCATTTATTCTTTTTATAGCCGTAATTGCTGCTATGACACAGTTGGTGGAAATGGCTGTTGAAAAGTTTACGCCCTCTTTATATGCCTCGTTGGGTATTTTTTTGCCTCTTATAGCTGTAAACTGTTCTATCATGGGCGGGTCTTTGTTTATGCAACAGCGAGCTTTTAATAGTATCGTTGAAGCTACTTCTTTCGCTGCCGGCTCGGGAGTGGGTTGGTTGCTTGCTATTGTAGGCTTAGCTGCTATTCGCGAAAAAATGGAGTACTCTCAGGTTCCCTTACCACTTCGGGGTTTGGGTATTACTTTTATTACGGTGGCTTTAATGGCTTTAGCCTTTTTAAGTTTCTCCGGATTAAAAATATAGTTCCGAAATCGATATTCAATTAATTTCATTTAATACAGTAATTATTAACACTTTTAAACGCAGCAACTAATTTTTTACTACAAAAAAAGGTATGCTCGAATTATAATTATGGATACACAACTCCTCATAACCAGTTTAGTCGTTTTTCTATTGGTTATTCTACTTTTAGTGGTTTTCTTGTTGGTTGCCAAACGGTTTTTAGTAGCTTCGGGCGATGTTACTATCACTATTAATGGAGAAAAAGATGTGATTGCTCCAGCAGGAAGCACACTGCTGAGTACTCTATCCCAACAAAGTATTTTTTTGCCTTCGGCTTGTGGCGGCGGAGGTTCATGCGCTCAATGCCGTTGTCAGGTATTAGAGGGCGGTGGCGAAATACTACCTACCGAAACCGTACATTTTTCACGCAAAGAGATAAAAGATAATTGGCGTTTAGGCTGCCAGGTGAAAGTGAAAAATGACCTGAAAGTTAAAATGGATGAATCGATATTGGGCGTTAAAAAATGGGAATGTGAAGTGGTCTCTAATCGTAATGTAGCTACTTTTATTAAAGAATTTGTTGTGAAATTACCTGTGGGTGAGCATTTGAATTTTACTTCAGGTGGGTATATCCAAATTGACATACCAGAGTTTGAACTGAAATTTGAGGATTTCAATGTGGAAGAACAATTTAGAGGAGACTGGGATAAGTTCAAATTATGGGGATTAACGTGTAAAAACACAGAACCAACCATGCGCGCTTATTCCATGGCTAATTATCCTGCTGAAGGTGATATTGTAATGCTGAACGTGCGTATTGCGACCCCTCCATTCGACCGTGCAAAAGGTGGCTGGGCTGATGTGAATCCGGGCATTGCCTCTTCCTATATTTACGGTCTTAAACCAGGTGACAAAGTTCAGGTTTCAGGTGCTTTCGGTGAATTTTTCCCTCAATTAGACTCCAAGCGCGAGATGCTTTACGTGGGTGGTGGTGCCGGAATGGCTCCTTTGCGTTCGCATCTTTTACACTTACTTAAAATTCTTAAAATATCCGATCGAAAAATATCCTATTGGTATGGTGCTCGCTCTAAAAAAGAAATTTTTTACGAGGAAGATTTCAGAGCATTGGAACAAGAATTTCCAAATTTCAAATTGCATATAGCACTTAGTGAACCACAACCAGAAGATAATTGGACAGGCTTGGTAGGCTTTATTCATCAGGTGATTTACAACGAATACTTATCGAAACACGATGCACCTGAGGATATTGAATACTATATGTGTGGTCCTGGACCAATGGCAAAAGCTGTTGAAGGTATGTTAGATAGCTTGGGGGTTGATCGTGAAATGTTACGATTCGACGATTTTGGAGCTTAATGACAAAACCTTAGTCACACAAACCCAACATGCACAAAACTGAACAACAATTCGATGAAGTAGCCGCTTCGTGTCGAGACATTTTCTATAAGAAAATGAAAGATTATGGTGCTTCCTGGCGCATACTCAGGCTGCAATCTGTTACTGATCAGATATTTATAAAAGCAAACCGTATTAGAAGCATCGAAACGAAAGGTATAGCTAAAGTGGATGAAGGGATTCGCTCCGAGCTGATAGCTATTGTCAATTATGGTGTTATTGGATTGATTCAGTTGGCATTGGGCTTTTCGGATGTTGATGATTTAAATCTCGAAAAAGGCATGGCACTTTACGACAAATACGTGCGGGATGCTAAAACCTTGATGTTGTCCAAAAACCATGACTATGACGAGGCTTGGCGCACCATGCGTATGACTTCGTTCACTGATTTGATATTGATGAAGATTTATCGGACGAAACAAATTGAAGACAATCAGGGAATAACCATGATTTCTGAAGGGGTTGATGCTAATTATTTTGACATGATTAATTATGCTGTTTTCGGATTAATTAAAATGAATGAAGAAGAACAAAATGCCTAACAAAATGCTTAACAAAAACCAGTCTAAATTCAATACCACGCTTTTACTTTTAGGCAGGTTTGTTCTCGGTGCTGTTTTTGTTTTTTCTGGTTTTGTTAAAGCCATTGACCCGTTAGGTTCCACCTATAAATTTCAAGATTATTTCGCAGCATTCGGTGGTGCTTTTTACGGACTAACAGACTATGCTTTTTTTCTTGCTATTGCCTTATCAACCATAGAATTAAGTATTGGGCTTAATTTTCTGACTGGCGTACATGTACGCATTACCGCATGGGTTGCTTTGGGTTTTATGCTTGTAATGACGCCAATTACGCTTTACATTGCACTAACAAATCCGGTTTCGGACTGTGGCTGTTTTGGCGATGCTCTTGTGATTACCAATTGGCAAACTTTTTATAAAAATATTTTTCTACTGGCACTTGTAATCAGTTTATTGTTCACTACCAAGCACTTAATAGTGTTTTTATCCAAAAGAGCATCCTCTATTTTAACAGTTTTATTTGTAATTGTAGGTGTAAGCATTTCAATCTATGCATACAACCATTTGATGCCAATCGATTTTTTGCCTTATAAGGTTGGTGTGCATATACCCGATGCAATGGCTATGCCCAAGGATGCAGCTGTTGATGTGTACGAAACAACTTTTATTTATGAAAAAAACGGTTCTCAAAAAGAGTTTACATTGGATAACTATCCAGCCAATGATAGTACTTGGAAATTTATTGACCAAAAAACTACGTTGATAAAAGAGGGATACAAACCACCTATTCATAATTTTACCATATTCAATAAGTACAACGACGATATCACAGCGAATGTTTTGAGCTACGAAGGATATACTTATTTGCTCATTATGTACGATTTACAAAAAACTTCCAGTGAAGGAGCACAGGCTGGAGAAACTTTTTATAAAAAAATAAAGAATAAACATCTCCAATTTATGGCTTTAACTGCCTCTTCCGACAATGAAATAGCTGCTTTTACGGACAGAAACAAACTTAGTTTTGAATTTTTCAAAGCGGACCCCATTACACTCAAAACAATGATTCGTGCAAATCCAGGATTAATGCTTGTGAAAAATGGAACTATCATCGGCAAGTGGCATTGGAAAGATTTTTGAATAGCGAATAATCATCATATTTAACATAATTAAAATAGACAGAAAATGAGAAAAAACATTGTTGCAGGAAACTGGAAAATGAACAAAACTTTGCAAGAAGGTTTGGCTTTAGCAACCGAATTGAACGAATCATTAGCAGGTGTAACACCAAATTGCGATGTCGTTATCGGTACTCCTTTTATTCATTTAGCAAGTGTGGCTGCTGCCATTGATACGAACAAAATTGCTGTTGCAGCTCAAAACATTGCCGACAAAGATTCAGGTGCTTTCACGGGTGAAGTGAGTGCAGCTATGGTGAAATCAACTGGTGCCAGCTACGTAATTTTGGGACATTCCGAGCGTCGCGAATATTATGGTGAAACAAGCGAAACCTTGAATAAAAAAGTAACTTTGGCATTAGCAAATGGCTTAACACCCATCTATTGCTGTGGCGAATCGTTGGAAATTCGGAACGCAAACACTCAAAATGATTTTGTTAAAAATCAGTTAGACGAAACTATTTTCAATTTATCAGCCGACGATTTTTCCAAGCTTGCAATTGCTTACGAACCTATTTGGGCAATAGGTACTGGTGTAACAGCATCCACTGCGCAGGCTCAGGATATGTTGCAATTCATTCGTAGTATTATCGCTGCCAAGTTTGGTGCCGACATTGCTCAAAACACTTCTATTCTATACGGTGGAAGCTGCAATGCAAAAAATGCTGCTGAATTATTTTCACAACCCGACATTGATGGTGGTTTGATTGGGGGTGCATCGTTGAAAGCAGCAGATTTCAAAGCGATTATCGACGCTTTTTGAATTAGGGGAATTAGTCGCTAATAGAAATTAGAGCTAAATTAAAGTCTATAACATCGGTTTGTAAAGTATATTCAATTTAAAAATTGCGTATCTTTGCAAACCGTTTTTTTATATTGCCAATCGAATGATTATAAAGCTCTACGAAGAAAATCCCAATCCAGCTGAAATACGACGCATAGTAGCTGTTTTGCGCACAGGAGGTATCATAATTATACCCACTGACACGGTATATGCCTTTGCATGCAGTATTTTTAATCAGGCGGGTGTGGAGTTTATTGCAAAGTTAAAAAATCATGATTTGCGTCGCAATAATCTTTCCTTTATATGTCATGCGTTGAACCAAGTTAGTGAATTTGCCAAAATGGATGATTTTGCATTTCGAATTATGAAAAAAAATCTTCCGGGACCTATCACGTTCATTTTGCAGGGAAGTAGCAAATTGCCGAAACTATTCAAAAACAAAAAAACAGTAGGAATTCGTATGCCCGCCAACTCAATTGCTTTAGAAATTGTACGTGAGTTAGGTAATCCGCTAATGGTGAGCTCAATATTTACCGACGATGAAACTACTGAATACATTACCGACCCTGAGTTGATAGAAGAAAAATATGGCAGTCAGGTAGATTTGGTTATCGATGGCGGCATGGGAGGAATTTTCCATTCAACTATAATAGATTGTACGGAGGATGAGCCCAGTATTGTGCGTCAAGGCAAAGCAAACTTAGTGTTTTAAATTATTCCTTAAACCAACCGGCATACATGGCATAGTTGTGTGCAATTTTCCGATTCATTTCATTCGTTTTTTCGGGTTCTACGTTTTTTACAAACTTAGCGGGTACACCAGCCCAGAGTGTATAAGGAGCTATTATTGTGTTGCTTAGCACCAAAGCCCCAGCAGCTACAATGGCACCTTCGCCCACATGCGCATAATCGAGCAAGGTTGCACCCATCCCAATGAGTGCGTAATCGTCGATGCGCGCACCGTGTACAGTAACATTATGACCGATAGATACATA
This sequence comes from Porphyromonadaceae bacterium CG2_30_38_12, assembly GCA_001873635.1. GTDB lineage: Bacteria > Bacteroidota > Bacteroidia > Bacteroidales > Paludibacteraceae > Paludibacter. The sequence goes on from MNZK01000059.1 coordinate 17,278, forward strand.
GTTGCCAATTTCTACCGTGGATTTTTCGTAGAGCGTGTGCAAAACAGAGCCGTCCTGGATATTTACATGGTTGCCTATGCGAATGGCATTTACATCGCCGCGCAACACAGCATTGAACCAGACACTACAACCATCGCCAAGGACTACATCACCTACTAAAGTTGCATTTTCAGCTAAAAAACAATCTTCACCAATGACAGGTTGAAAGCCTCGTACTTCTTTAATTAATGCCATGAAATAGTATTTTAATTATGTGTAAAATGAGTATCTAAAAACAAAAAACTTTGCAAAAGTACAATGAATGAATGAACTCACCAAAAGCAAAACTTAAAACAGCTGCTGATACTAAAGGCTAAAGGCATGAAAAATGACTAAATCAGTGTAATAATAAAGAATTTGGAGCAATGTTTACAACTCTGGTTATTCGTATTTAGTCATTTCTGGGTTTTGTTTATCCATACGCATCACAAAGATTTTATCTTACCACCAAAACTGTACGGCATATACTATGACTGGCATACGGACTGAAATTGCGAAGGCACGAAAATATAGTATCGTTACGGTCGAAAGCCGCCGCATCGATAAAATATACCCAATGGAATTGCTTATCGTCCAAGCCACTATCCTGTCCGTAACCGGCTGGATAACCAATATCCGAACTCCAGATAGCATTGTAATAAAACAAGAAAGCTAATTCACCATTTTCTGCCTTGAACCAATTTTCGAGGCGAGTTTTTAATCTAATAGCTTATAGTGCGAAGCAATATTGCCCATTTCGTTGGCAATGCGCACAGTTTGCATCAATTGATTGAAAACCAATCGCCCGGAGGTGCAGTACGGTAACTACCACTATCCAGTGAAACGAATTGGGAATAGGCAGTAAAAGTAAACAGTAAAAGTAAAGATAGGAAAAGAAGCCCCCAACAATTTTTCGTAATTAAGTTTTAAATAAACAGATGGAGCTAATTAAGGAAAAAAAAGTCCGCAATGATAAACATTGCGGACTTTTAAGAATAAGCAGCTTATAATTTTGAAATTTTCTGAGTAGAAACTTCACCATTCGCCATTTTAGCCACTACAAAATAATTGCCAGCAGCTAAATCAGAAATATCAACAGTTCTCGAATTGGCATTCAATACTTCGGTTCTGATAGATTGACCAACGATATTACGAATTGTAATTTCGCTAATTGCTGATTCGGCTTTGATGGTTAATTTATTCATAACTGGGTTAGGATAAATATTAAAATTGGCTGTTTTAGTATTTACTATTCCACTGATTACTGTGTTTTTATGCAAATAAATATTATCGTACCACACATAAGAAACATTTGCAGTGGTTATTCCAATTTGAGCTACATCATTACGAGCCAAACCACCTGCTACTACGCCACCTAAAGCTGTAATTGGCACATCAACAGATACCCATTGATTTGCTACTAATTGAGGTGTAGTACCTCCGTTTATATTCACTTCTAAAGCTGAACTTTCGCCATCACCTCCATTAAAATTGACCAATTTTAGATTAAAAACATCACCGGTTAGGTCGGTATCAGTAATATAAAAATCAAAATGTAAGTGAGTGAAACTTGTTAAATCTTTTCTATTTGTTGAGAAATCAATTCCCTGACAAACTATTCCAGCATTCTTTTTTAATGTTTTATTATCTGCTATCATAACTTCAGTTGTAGCAGCACCACCGCACCATCCTGCATCAAAATTATTTACTGTAATGTTTGTGTAGGCATCGCTGTAAATAGATACAACATCTTCGGCTGCTCTTGCTGGAGGAGTTGGTGCTGCTATGGTTGGTACTATGACGCAAGGTCCACATGATCCACCACAATCGATACCTGTTTCATCTCCATCCTGCACGCCATTGTTACAAGTTGTAGTAACTTCCATCAATGAAACATTGTCGATCCCAACAAATCCTGCAGCAGCACCCATGTCAAATATTATTCTACTGTTAGCATCAGTTGCAGGAGCAATAAATGTTAATTCAAAAGCTTTTGAAGTGGCAATAAGATTAACTGTTTTAGTATCACTAGACCATGGGTCATGATTTAATCCGATACCTACAATCATAGTTCTTTCACGATCCGACCAAGCATCAAATTTTAATTGATACGATTTTCCAGCTGTTAAACTCAAAACATAGCTTAAATTTACATCCCAAGGATTTGCTGCGACTGTAACGTTGGCTGAATTATAACTATTCGCATTTTCAGTAACAACATTAGCTGCATTACCAGACCATCCGGTTGCTCCGGCTTCAAAGTTACCATTAGTAACTAATTCTTGTGCATAACTAATTGTAGCTAAAAAGATAACTACAAATAAGAGTGAAATTTTTTTCATTTTGTAATAATTTAATTGTTTGTAATAATAATAATAGAATTTAAAAATTTAATCTCGTAAATATATCTTGTTCACTGTCAATGCAAATGTAGCGTAGATTCGAATAAATTAAACAGATTTTTACTACGCAAAATTTTCAAAATAGCTAAAAATTAGTACACAATACTACGTCAATTGCAATGTTATATTTATGATAATCAGCATTATATGAAATATTATGTTGTGTAACATATTTGGCATACAATGTGGAGGATTTAAAGCGTGGGTTAAAAGGCAGATTTCAACAATCTTTATTCACCATCAAGGGTTAGGGAAATTTCGCATTGCCTTTTTGGGCTTTCGATCTACGGTATAAAGTCCCCAATGCTTTTCGGGTTCGAGCGGTTCGGGCGATCCTTTCCATGGTTCATCGAATGCTTCGAAAATAAAAATGAGTACATTGTCTCTTTTGCTCCATTGCATTAAATCATTGTAATAAATACTTTGAAATTCTTCGCTCACATTATCGGGACTAATTCCCCGTCCATTAGAATTTGTTGCCCATCCGGCTTCGGTAATTACCACCGGTTTATGCGGATAACGTTGCGCGATGCTGTCGAAATTCTGCTTGGTGTAAGTCATCGCTTCGTGTATGTTTTTATATTCCCACACTGGATAGGTATGGATGGAAATAAAATCAACTTCGTCCACCAATGGTTTTAGCTTATCGTACCAAGGCACGTAATTGTCGCAAAAAGTAACAGGTTGTATGGCATATTTTTTTATCAACCTCACATATCGAATTACTTTATCAACAGGTACATAATGATCTGTCCAGTCCACCGTTGCTTCGTTGCCAGCCGAAAGCGAGAACACAATTTGTGGATATTTATTTGCCAGTTTTATCAGTTTACGAATTTGTTTGAGGTTGCTTTTTTTATTTAGCAGCAGTTGTTCTTCACTGTAAATAGCGCCCCACGGGCAGCCGAAATTATTTCTTTCGGCACCAATGTATGCTCCAAGCATGACTTTGAAGTGAAGTTTTTCCTTTTCTATTACTTTCAAAACTGTTTCGGCATGCTTGGTACAATCGTACAAACGTAGATATGTCCAGTTATTTTCGAGCATGCGCAAGTCCTCCAAAATTTCAGGGTAAGATGGGTAAATGCCGCTATCGGGACTTTGACCTTCGCGATATCCCGAGTAGCATATAGCTTCGCCTTTGGGCAGATGCAAGTTTTTTAGCAAATCCATTTCTTAGTTTTTAATAAGTTCATTCACAGAGCGATGTCCATTTTCAAAAATAGATTCTATCAAATAATGTCCGGTTTGAATTTCGGGTAGTTCAATAATTATTTTTTTTGCTTTTACTTGTACCGTTTTTAAAGTTTGCCCTAACAAATTTATTATCAGTACTCGATCAATTTGATTGTTTGCAGAAATCGTTACTGTGTCATCCACAGGATTGGGATAAATTTGTAGATTGTTAGCTGATATTGCTGATAGGGAAGAGGCATCGCAATTATTACCAACGACATACGAATATTGTTTTGTAACACTCATACCGCCTGCGAATGCAAATTTACAAGCCAATTTTAAGGTTGCGCCTGCCGTTTTTCCATTCAGCGTAATGCTAAATTTTTTGCCACCCACATTGGTCATTTGCGTTTCGGCAAATCCCGAAGTGTAATCCCATAAATAAGCTACAACCCCTTCCTTGCTGTCAAGCATTTCAAAATTTGCTATTACACTATTACCCGAAGTCGAAAAGCTATACGCATATCCATTACTGAAAGTGCCTTGCGAAGCTACATTGGATATTCCTTCACACTCGCTGCTTGCTAATGTTTTAGCATTCAGAATGATGGATGCATCCTTGCTAATATTTTGAGTTGCGTCTTTGGCAGTGACCGAAAAATTGTACGTTGTACCGGGCATTAAACCCGACACGATAAATGATTTTTGACTACCCGAAAGTGCTTCATTGGAAGCATTTGTGCCGTTGAACGAGATTGTATAAATTACACTGCCACTATCGTCGGTGCCATTGAGCAAAAATTCCACACTGGTTTGTGTTATCGCACCCACACTTGCAGTAAGGTTGGTTGGTGGATTTGTGTCGATTTTCAAGCTATTGTTGCTGTGAAATTGCTCTCCTGCCTCACCTTTTTGATACACTCGAATATAGTCTATATACATTTTTACGGGCGTTCCATCCGTTGGAACAGCTGTAACACCAGCCGCATTGGCTATTCCTGTAAATCCAGGTCCACCCACTGCCAAATTGTACAATAAGTGAAAGGGTTTGTGGAAATAATTATAAATTTGCTGCGGTGCATCGGCGTTAATTTTTTTCTGATAAAAAGGCATAGTGCGTGGAAATTTATCCAAATCGAGATACATTTGAATGCTGTCGGCAGTCCAGATAAGCGTGAATAAATGGAAATCATCCTGAATAGAATAAGGACCGGCAGCACCCGTATAATCCATATAATGAATAAATTGAGGGCTAACTGGACCCCAATGTAATGCGCCACCCATAAACGACGATTGTGTGCCCGAAGCTATTCCAGCACTATGACCACATTCCATCACGTCTATTTCGCCACAAGCAGGCCAATTCGAGCCGTTAAAGTCATTGCCCATTAACCAAAATGCAGGCCACAAACCATTTGCGGTAGAAGGGATTTTCATGCGTGTTTCTATTTTACCATACTGAAAATGCACTTTTCCAAGCGTATTGACACGTGCAGAGGTAAATTCTTTTCCCAAGTAATTTTCCTTTTTGGCATTCAGCACCATGCACCCAAATCCTTGATAATTTTCTATCGAAAGATTTTCGCTGCGGTAATACTGAAGCTCTGAATTCCCGCCACCATTGCCATTCACTTCGATATTCCAGGTGTTTGTAACATCAACAGTAGGGTTGTTAAATTCGTCAGACCATTTTAATGTCCAGTTTTGGGCAAAAACAGTGATAAATGCAAATTGCAGAAATAATAAAAAAGTAGGTTTTTTCATTCGATGATAAAGCCCCACAAACCCCCTTGAAGGATTTTGGGGACTTTTTTTGGTAATTATTTTAATTCTCTATACACTTTCACATAATCCACAAGCATTGTTTGAGGAAATACGGTACCTGCCACTGTTGTACCTACAAAGTTTCCGCACACTGCCAAGTTGAAAATTAGAAAAAATGGTTGGTCGTAAACCCAATTTCCACCTTTACTTACGACTTCTTGTTTTGAAATGCGTTTATATAAAACTTGGTCAGCAAAAAAATCAATTGCATTTTCGTCCCATTCTACTGCAAAAAGATGAAAATCAGTATCAAAACGGGCATTTGTTAAACTGTAAGTTTGCGTAATTGCATTGCCACCGTATAAAACTGGTCCATGCAATGTACCATGGATTTTGTCAGGCTCCTGACCTTTGTATTCCATAATGTCAATTTCGCCACAGGCAGGCCATGCCGTAGTTTCAATATTTGCACCTAACATCCAGAATGCAGGCCAAATGCCAGGACCATAAGGCAGTTTGATTCGTGCTTCGAAGCGGCCATATTTTTGTTCTATTAAACCCATGGTTTTTATGCGCGCCGACGTATAGTTCGAACCTTCCTGACGAGCAGAGATTTTGAGAAAACCCTCTCCATCAATTTTATCTAATTTAATATTGTTGGTATTATTAGTATAAGTCTGCCATTCGGCATTTCCCCAGCCATCGTTGTTGGGTCCTTTACCAATGTCAAATTTCCAGTTAGCCGAATTTGGAAGGCTATCGGCAAGAATGGTATTAAAATCATCCTGCCAAACAAGTTCCCATGTTTTCTTTTTAATTTCTGTGGAGTCGTTGCAACTCCAGGTAACAGCTATTATGCCTAAAAAAAAGACATATTTCATTGAATTAATTTTATTGCTTGTCATAATTTATTTTTTTAATTTACTTATAAATTCTTTGCCAAATGTCAAATGTATATTTTCAATCAATTTTTGTAGAAATAGACATTATCTAAGTATAAATCAGTCATTTTCGGGCTTTGAGGATCGGCAGCAATGATTAAAAATTGCAAAGCTGATTTTTGGCTCAATCCAAAGTTAGACAATGGAATATCCAAACTTTTCCAGCTACCCGTAGTTATCCCAGCACTGTTGGTAATGCTTTTCTCACCACCTACTGCATCTTTGAGTACTAATTTTACAGGTTGATTTGTAATCTGAGGTGCAACCACATAAATATCAAAATGTAAGTGGGTCATTGCCGAAGCATCCATATTGGCGAAAGTAATGGGCAAGTAACTGAATTTGCTAAAACTCATAATGTTATTCCCACTAATCGGAAATATATTGAGAATATTAGTTACATAATCCCATTTCGGCGTATCGATACTTACATTCGGATAGGCATCGCTAAACAATGAAATTACATTGGCGGCTGGTTGCAACGGTGTCGGTGCCATGGGTACAGCTTTCGTTAATGTTATTTTTCCAGTAGTACTAATATCTCCTAAATTAGCAGTAATATTAGCTGTTCCCGTGCCTTTGACAGTTACTAAACCTGCCTCATCGACAGATGCCACATTGCTATCCGAACTTGTAAAAGTCAGATACGAAGCCGGAACGTTGACTTCTTGAAAAACACCGCTTGGTAAATTTACGCTCATCACTACATTGGTATTGTAGGTTTGACCCACAAAGCCCGAAGAAGTAGGCCAGGATGAAGCGTTAGAAATTAAAATTTTCGGATGTGCGAGTGTTCCTAATTTTTCAAATTTCACTTCATCAACCCAAATAGTATAACCCAATCCGTCGGATAGTGCGCCTGCCGAGTACGAAAACATACCTCTCTCCTTGTTGAGTTTTGAGGGGTCGGGAATAGGAATAATAAATTTTTGCCATGTGGTGGTCAGCTTTACTTCCATTCCCACCTGAAAGGTAGTTACAAATTTTGCCTGACTTTCGGGATAACTTCCAAAGCTCGCATTCATAGGCGTTATGGTAGTTGCTTTCGCCCAAAAAGTGAGTGCGTCGTAACCCGATAGGTCGCGTGGCATTGAAGTGTAAAAAACACCACCCGCAAAATTTCCGGCAGGGTCATTGGCATTCGGCACTTCAAATTTCATCGATGCGGTACCTTTGTAATTTACGGTATAATCTACATCAAATGCAGTAACTTTTCCCCACGCATCGAACTTTAAACCCGAACTAAATCCGTCCAAAAAAACATCGGGTGTAGTGGGATAATTTGTTGCTATGGGCAATTGCGTAGTGTCGCGTTCGCAGCTTGCCACCAAAAATAAGATGGCAAAAAGTGCTATTATATTTTTAAATTGAATTTTTCTCATTTTGTATGAATATTAAGGGTGATTTTACTTTCCGATATTAAAATGAATATACGTTCTGATTTCCCATTCGTTGCCATTGCCGTACCCTACTGCCAATGGGTCGGCAACTAATGCGCCAGCAGCGTTGGTGATGTATGTGGGTGCGTAGCGAGGCGAATATTGGTCTAACGAACGCCATGTGGCACGAATTCCCAACCGCGTTTCGGGTACAATAAACCATTTTTGTTTGGCGATGGAAGTCGATACATCGGCCATCAACTGCAAAGGGTAGGTTAAGTTAAAATCGTGATGATAATCATAAGGTCCCCAATCGTTTACTTTGGCAGTCGAAATTAATTTTACTTTTTTGTAAATCATGCGGACATCACCTCCAAAGCGGGTAATCAGTCGTTCGTCGCTACCGTTTGATTGTGCAGTGCCTGCAAAAATATTGGCTATCAAACCAAAATCATGATTTATTTTGCTTACAATGCGGCTGTTCACTTCCCACAAGTCGTGTGCTGTGGGCGCTCCGGCAAATGCAAAAGTGGCTCGGTTTGCCAACTTTCCGATAGAAGCATCCTGCGTGGTAGGCTGGTGGCGATACACAAAATCGGCACTCATAGCAAACTTGGCATCTTCCATTTCGTCGTTGTCCCAATCCCAATATCGGGTGGCAGGCGTTGGGTCGTAAGCAAAAAGCAATTCACCCGCAGTTGTTTCGCGGTTGGCGCGTACGGCAAATGGGTCATCGAGAATATTACGTGGGCGTCCGGGTGCGGGTGCATCCATTGGCACTGGACCTACAATTGGTTTTTGCCAAAGGAAGTTAGGCGCAATTTCTAAATTTCCAATTTTGTACGTCAATCCAGTCAGGAAATTGTACTGATTGCCGCTGCCACTATCTTTCAATCGCCATCCTGTGTAAGTTACGGTATAATCCGAACCACCCGAAGCCACTAATCCTTGAATGGCTCCTTGTCCGTACCAATTAATAGCACCTTGCGTGTAGGTCAGTTTCATTTTTCCACCCCAAGTGTCCTGCGATTTAATCTTGTCTTGATAAACGGTGTAGTTTCCAGTTGTTCCTTCTACCAGTTGGAACACATCGCCAATTCGGCGCGAGCCCGACCAAATTCCACCGGCACTAATTCCCAAACCGCCCAATTTGGTTTTTACTTCCAATGTAGCTCTGCGGTTTTGAGGTGTAGGTATGGCAAAGGAGCTCACCGAAGCGGTGCGTTTGTCTACATCTTCGTGGTAAATACCTGTGAAACCAAATTTTCCAATTTTCCAATTATATTTTGCCAACAATGCGGGGTTGGCTCCCCACCAAAGTTCGGGTCCAAAAGCCAAAGTCAATCCACCGAGCGATTTTTTGCCTGTAACTTCGAATCCGAAAGGAGCTTCACCGTTGTAAATATCCATATTCGGACCGTAATGCGCTTCGGGATACAACCCAAAGAAATCGCCATCGTAGCCCCAATGATTGTGCCCTGTTCGGTAAAAACCCAACAGGCTGAACCATTTGTCATCCCATTTAAAGTCAGCTTGATACAATTGAATCCGGTTGTTCGACAAGCTTAAATTATTAGTTGGGTCGGTGGTTTTTATCATTTGCATTGCCCCACGGTTTTCGTAAAAAATTTCGTCAATAGGATTTTCAGCCACATTGCCCAAAATATTAAACGTTACATTTGCCTGTACATTTTCTGTCGGTTTTGCCTCTACACCAATGTAGTACGACTCCATGCGGTCGAAACCTAACTTGCTTGGATAAGTAGGGGTTGTAAGATTTTCGTTTTTAACAGTGGGCGTAGTAATCATGCTTCCACCCGTGGTGAATGTCGAAATTTCAGCCCGGACGCCACTAATGCGCACTTTTTCAGCTATCTCGGTAAATAAAGCAGCTTTATCGGCTCTGGCTTTTAGCACATTATCAGTAACTTCGATGGTCGAAAAATAGTTAGTTAGCGAAGCAATAGATTTACTTTTTTGTACCGAATTAAAATGATGTACTTTTTGCAAAGCATAATAAGCGGCACGTGGATAGAGTTGATAATGTCCTTTGGTATCGGTTTGTCCTTTGGCACAAATGCCATACCATTCCTCGTTCATATTATTTTCTTTTGGCACATAATCGTCTAAATATCCGCCGTTTATCCACGAAGCATGGGTGTCGTGCACATCCAAATTGAGTGTTTGTCCGTATTTCCACCAACCATCGCTAAACTGAAAAGTGAAACCACCAATGCAGTTATTTGCTTTGCCGTAACCAGCGCCATTGGCATAAATTTCTTTCCAGTTGCTAATTAAAAAGCGTGCTTGTGAAGCTTGGTCTTCCTGATTTGTTACAGCATTGTAAGCATCGGCACCAAACTCCGTAAACATTATCGGTACATTTACTTTGGCTTTTGCTTTGTCGAACAAATCGCCAAACGACATACCACGATAACAGTTAATGCCTAATATATCCATATCTTTACATTCGTCGGCAATAATGTCGATAAATAGCATGTCGCCATTACAAATTGCAATGGGGCGCGAACTGTCGATGGTTTTCATTTTCTTTACCGCGTCGTTAAACACTTTGTACAAGGCTTTGGCGCGATGCGTAGATTCCCGTTTCTCTATAGGAATATCTTCCGTTTCGGCTCCCGACCAAAATAGTCCGTAGTTGTTTTCGTTGCCTAATAAATAAGTCAATAAACCTGGCGTTCCTTTGTACATTTCGGCCATATCGGTTACTTCTTTCATCAGTAATTCCTGCGTACGACTATCTCCATATTCGGTGTTGGGCGTCCAAACGCCATCAATCGTTAAGCCGTAGCGACCAAACGAATGGTTTACGACTGTCCAAATGCCATAATTCTCGTAAATATAGGTAATCCATTTGGGTTGAATACCCGTGTAAGCGCGTATGGTATTTACGCCCATATTTTTCAGCATGCCCATTTCGCGATCCAACGCAGTTTTTATAAAAGCGTCGGGTTGCGTCCACAAACTGTAGGTGAAATTAGTTCCAATAGGGAAATAGTCCCAGTTCATACCATTAATAGTGAAGCTGTTACCATTTACCGACAGCCATAAACCGTCGTTGTTGTTCATTACCGATACTTTATCGGTCTGCCCTTGAACAGCATGTAACATGACAAGAAACACGAAAGTTATGAATACTTTTTTCATATAATTTTTATTAAAAAGGTTACTATATTAATATTTCAGATTTCCATCTTTGTCCCAAATTCCCCAATACGCACCCACATCGCCTTCGGCACCAACTTTCCACGATTCGTCGAAGGACGTAAAATAGAAAACATCAATTTTTTCTTCTTTCGACCACAATTGGGTATTGATAAAATACTTCAAGGCATTTTCCTTCGATGGTAGAGCTCCTTTATAATCTTCTCCCTGGCTTGGCCAGCCTGTTTCGGTTATAATTACTTGCTTATCGCCACCACCGGCATGCACAGCCTGATAAAACATTTCCTTCATGTACATCAGCGAATAGTCGGCATGGCAACATTCCCAAAAAGGATAACAGTTTGCTAAAATCACATCGCAAGCTTCAGTAATTTTGGGACGAGCAGCAAATTCATAATAAGCATCCACATAGCCGACTGGAACCTCAGGAATTGCTTCTTTCACGCGCAAAATTGTATCCAACAAAGCCTCTTCGGTCATATCTTCGCGATACAAAACCTCATTGCCAACGGCTGCTATATCCACAAAACCATCCTTTGCCAATTGTATCAGTCCGGCTATTTCGGCTTCATTTTTTTCGGCATCTTTGCCCAGCCAGGCGCCAACTAAGGTTTTGAGCCCAAATTCTTTAGCTATTTTAGGAATCAATTCATTGCCCTCGATGCACGAGAAAGTGCGTATCCATTTGGTATAAGGTGCAATGACCTTCATTCTCTTTCTGATTTGTTCTTCAGAAAGCGCATCACCAGGTTTCTGCCCCTCTTCGTAAGCACTATAACAAAGTCCGTGCATGCCATCGTTCAACACTTTGCTGAACAAATCCTTCAACTCATCGTTGCTTTTATTGCCAAAATCTGCACCGGCGATTCCGGTCAAGGACAATTTTTTTCCTGCTCTTATTGACATAATCGTTATGTATTAAAATTTTTATAGTTTTCCTCTGCGTTTTATTAATTCTGTTCGTATTTCGTTCGATTTCTTTTCATTCAAGTCATATTTCCACATAATTAAAATAGCTAAGAATGCTGTAAATGCAGGAATAATAATATCGGCAAGTCGAAGATTTGTGATGGTGTCGGCAGTCTGTACAGCCATATTTTGATTAAAACCAACAAGTTTCAGCACCAAACCACCCAATACCATCGCCAACCCTTGACCTAATTTAACCATCCACCAATAAATTGCACCAAATGTAGCTTCCTTACGTGGCATACCGTTGTTAAGTTCATCCAAATCGCAAACATCGGCTGTCATACTCATCATTAATGTAAATAATCCGCCAATTCCAAAGACCATAAATGGAATGGGCATAAAAATCATCCATGGATTTTCAGGATTAAAACCCCACCATTTTAAAACATAGCCTACAATGGAAATGGCAGTTGCAATAAGAAATGCTTTGCGTTTTCCTAATTTGTTTGACAACCATGTAACAATAGGAATAATGATGATTGCTGTAGAAATAGCACTGATGGTCGAAAACCACGCCGGCCATGTACCTGCATCGCCATAAGAGCCTTTAAACATATAGAAAACAATGATAAAATAGCTAAACGAGGCAACCATCTGAAAACCGTTGAAAACCAAAAACGTAGCACCACAAAGTTTTACAAATTGTTTGTTTTTGGATATTTGAGCAATGCCTCTGAATAAGTCTTTCAAATTTTCGAATATTGTACTAAATGAAATCTTAGCGCGGTTTGTGAGGTTCGACTGCTCTACTTCTTTACAAAAAAGTGCTGGCATCACTCCCAATAAAATACAGATTCCTCCAACTACTATGGATAAATGGCGGACGCCAACTGCCTGTGATTCAAACAAATTCGGATTAGCAATGATTACCCAAAACCACGGAACTATCATCCATGCAATTTGACCAATAGTTTGCGAAAATGCCATCAGGCGAGTGCGCTCTTTATAATCCGAAGTCATTTCGTAACCCAAACCAATGAGCGGTGTTGAAAATATGGTATTGGCTGTTAAATAAACTAATGATAAAATAAGGAAATACCAAAAATTATACATTTGTGTATTTTCAGGGCTTAGTTGCCACAGTACGGCAAATAATATTCCACTCAAAATGGCTCCTGCAAAAATATACGGACGGCGGCGCCCAAAACGGGAAGTCGTATTATCGGAAATATAACCCATTATTGGGTCGCTGATAGCATCATAAAAACGGGGTAATCCGCCAAGTAAACCGGCAAGGAAAGGATCCATACCGAAAGCTGTCAGTAAAAAGAAGGCAAATACGCCCAAAGCACCAGGTAGCAAGTTATTCACTAAATGCCCCGACCCAAATGCAATTTTTTGTCCAATAGGTACAATGTCCTCTTTTGCTGTTTTGATTTGTTCCATAATTTATTAATTTAAGATAGTGTGATTTATTTTTATTGTAATTTTATATGCTTGCTATGGGTATAACACAACTGTTTGTAAGGCTTGTCCCTGAATAGCTATTTTTGTTGTTCTATTTTTCAAATTGATAGTCAAATCTTTAGGAGAATTTTCTTCGTTCAGCATCACCACTACAATAGTGCCATCAGGATTTTGAGCTGCTGTGAGATGCAGTTTCTCATCCGAAGTTTTAAATCCAATCCGTACTGCCCCCGGTCGAATGTATCTGCTGAAATGCGACATCACAGCATACAATGGCGTGAAATAAACTTCGTCGGTAGCAGGGTCAACAATCACGGGCGCTATACACCAGTTTTTGAACCAATTCGGTCCACCTTGCTTGTCCAGCACCATGTTCCAGTCCACCCAGCCATTCACCCAATTGTTCAGACAGCCAATAATATCGTTGGCATACCGATAAACCGGAGCATATTTTGGGTGTAAATACTTATCTTTTTCGGGCGCCCAATCCCAACCCCAATCGGTTGCTTTTTTTTGCCAATACCAACTGTCATTTTTCCATTGCGGCACTTCGGCATCGATGCAAGCTTCGGTCTGAATCAGGTATTTATTGGGAGCCACTTGGTGAGCATGTTGCAGCGACTTGGGAAACCAATCGTACGTGCTTGCATACCAATGAATGGCTGTTCCATCGAAATACTCCTTGGAAGCGTCGTTTTCGTACAATACGTCCACCCATTTCTCAAGTTCTTCGCCACGATTTTGGTCGTAACCAAGTATTTTCACATCCCGCTCGTTGGCTTTTAGTTTGGGTCCCAAATGATTTTTTACAAAATCAGTCATTTCTTGCGGTGTGTAATGCATGCTTTCCCAATTATTGCCACAACCCAATGGTTCATTTTCAACCGTAATGCCCCAAATATTAATCCCTTCGGCTTTGTAAGCGTCCAAATATTTGGCAAAAAACAACGCCCATGTATCGTAATATGAGGGTAATAATTTGCCACCGCGCCAATCGTTGTTATCTTTCATCCAAGGTGGTGCAGTCCAGGGCGATGAAATGATGTTGAAGCCATCCTTCGAAACCTGCATGGCATCTTTAATCATCGGAATAATGTCATCTTTGTCCTCTTTAATCGAAAAAGATTGCAGTTCCATATCATTTTCAACGGGAGCATAACTGTAATGCCCCAACGAAAAATCGCACGAGTTGATGTGTGTACGTGTTAATGAATATTTTGCACCGCTCTCGCCAAAATAAGCTTCAAGGATTTGCTTGCGTTTGGCAGCACTCATTTGATGGAACAAATAAGCTGAGGCTTCGGTAAATGAACCGCCAAAACCCAGAATAGTTTGGTATTTTTCGTTGGGCAAAAGCGTAATCGACACCGATTGCTTACATTGCTCAAAAGTTGTTACAAGCTCCGTTTTATTTGTCTTTGCCGAAGTTTCAAAAACTTCTACTTTGAATGACTGCGAAATAAGCTTACATGCAGACATAAGAATAAGGACTAAAGTAATAGATAATTTGTTAACCATTTTAGAGAATTTTGATAATACAAATATAGTTGGTGCCATAGCCAATAACAAATTTTTTACATCACATAAACACGCAAAGGAAATAAGGCTACTACTCAAAACCTCAATTTTTAAAATCATACTATACTGATTATCAGAGTTTTGAAATTTTACCTGCTGCATAACATATTTCAATAGCCATTTTCTACCAATAAAATACGCTAATATTGAACATGTAAAATCAAAAAGAATCAACATTTATGCAGCGAAAAATATTTTCTATCCTATCCGTACTCTTTTTTTTTTATTTAGTTTTAGTGGCAAATAATCCGATTGTTCGGAATTATTATAAAGAGAATTACAAAGCAGGTACTCAAAACTGGGCAATAGCTCAGGACGAGCAAAACCTCATGTATTTTGCCAACAATGGGGGTTTGCTGCAATACGATGGCAACGTTTGGATTACCACAGCGCTGAAATCCGAAACCAGCATCCGTTCGCTACTTTACGGCAAAGACGGCTGCATCTATATTTCGACTTTCAACGATTTCGGCTATTTTAAAAAAGGAAATAATCGGCTCGTTTATCATTCGTTAGCTCAAAAAACAGGTATTGATAAAAAAGAGTCCAACGCACTATACAATATTATTCAGGCTACACACAATATCTATTTTCAGGGGAAAAATAGCATTTTTGAATATGATGGAAAAAACATCAACAAAATTTCTTTTCCCAGCAAAATCAACGCATCTGCTTTTGTAAATGGTGTGTTGATGTTGGCAAGCGAAAAAAGTGGTGCTTTCGTGCTCAACGGCAAGCAATTTATGCGGCTTCCTGGTTCCGAAATGCTAATGAATAAAAAGGTTTGCTCTATACTTTCGCTCGATAATCAAACGGTTTTGTTTATAACCAATCAGTACGGTGTGTATGCCTACAACGGTATTTCCATAAGTAAATACAATACCGGTATTGATAATTTTTTAATGGCTAACCAGGTGTTTTGTGCAGCTCGGAGCAATCATGTATTAGCATTTGGGACTGTTCAAAAAGGGGCTGCCATTCTCAACCTGACAACAAAATCGGTACAATATGTCAACACGTTCAGCGGCTTGCAAAACAACACCGTACTGAGTATGACTTTCGACCGTCAGCAGAATTTGTGGCTGGGTTTGGATAAAGGTATCGATTTGGTGGTATTAAATGTGCCTGTACAAAATATTTTTGGCAAAAACAATTTATATGGTGCCGGCTATAGTTCCATTGTGAAAGATAAGCTCCTGTATATGGCTACCAATCAGGGTCTTTTCGTTACAACTTATCCGCTTGCCAACACTGATACTTCGCTTCAACCTTATCTGATCAAAGGCTCAGAAGGGCAAGTTTGGAACCTCACCGAAATTGACAACACCCTTTTTGGAGGCGATGACCGAGGCGCATTTACAGTACGTGGCACAAGCATTGAACGCATCAAAGGCTTGCCAGGAACGTGGAATTTTAAACCCATGCCCAACCATCCCAATTTGATCTTAGGCTGTTCATACAACGGATTGTTTATGCTCAAAAAAACAGGCCGCAAATGGCTTCTTTCGCATTTTCTGAAAGGAAATTTCAAGGAATCAAGCCCGCTGTTTGAACCATTATCCGACGGTTCAGTATGGTTTAGTCATTGGCAAAAGGGGCTTTTTAAACTGAAACTGAATGAGGCTTTGGATAGTATCGTGCGTGTATCAAATTATGATAAAGCCAAAGGCTTTCCGACCAATCGCAACAATACTTTTTTCAAAATCAAAAATTCGCTCATTTTCTCCTCCGAAGGTGGCTTTTTCAGCTACAATGCTAAGACAGACAGCATGGTTAGCAACAACACATGGAATCAGCTTTTCGCTTCCAAGCCTGCCTACATCCGTTTGCACGAAAGTCCAAAGGGCGATGTGTGGTGCGTTTCGGGACGCTTTTTGGGCTTGGCACGCATTCAAAAAGACGGTTCTTATCGCATGGATTCAACCTCTTATCGTATTTTACAGTCCAAGATTTTGCCGGGTTTCGAACATTTTCTTTTCGTCGATAATCAAAAAACAATTTTGAGCACCGAGGATGGATTTAGCAGTGTCAATACAAACGAATTACCTAAAGATAAGTCAAACTTTAAGGTATTGATTAGCATTATAATTGCATCCAAAGATAGCTATTCGGAAAACGAAACACGACACATCATGGCTAATTTATTACAGCAGGAAACCTTCCCGAAAAGCCATAATTCTGTCCGCATCGAATACAACGCACCCGAATATCGTGGAGAGAGTATGATTCAATACAGCTACAAACTCGAGAACTACGATAATAATTGGTCGGAATACACAACTGAGAATAGAAAAGAATACAACAAACTTCCTCGAGGTACATACATTTTTCGCGTGAAAGCTCGTAACTTATTGGAATCGAAAGAGGTAGAAACATCCTACGAATTCCGGATTGCCCCTGCCTGGTACGAATCTAACTTTGCTTTTGTAATTTATTTCCTACTGCTTATTGTTGCTATTATGCAATTGTATCTATTTGTAAAACATAAATCTGCAAAAGGTGCACGTGAAATGGAGGAACGAAAAGAACGCGAATTGCAAGAACATAAAAATGCCTTTGAAGCCGAAACTACTGCCAAAAAGAAGGAGATTAAAGAACTAAAAAACCAACAACTGCAATACGAATTGCGTCATAAAGCACAGGAATTGGCTACTTCAACGATGAACCTGATTCGCAAAAACGATATTTTGCTCGAAATGTTAGATAGTATTGGCAAAGTTACTGACGAAATTAAAAAGTCGAACGATCAGAGCACAATTATAAGCCATTTAGGCAAAATGGAACGACAAATAAAACAAAATATTGAACAGGATAAAAACTGGAAACGTTTTGAGGAAAACTTTGATTTAGTATATGAAAATTACCTGAAACGCTTAAGCGAAAACTATCCGGAGCTTAACATAACCGACAAAAAAATATGTGCTTATATCAAAATGGATTTGTCGTCGAAGGACATGGCTCCGTTGCTCAACATGTCGGTTCGAAGCATCGAAACAAATCGTTACCGCATTCGACAGAAATTGCAAGTAGGTCGTGACGTGAATTTGGCCGATTTCTTGCAGAAATTCTAATAGCAAATTCATTCACAAAGAGGGTGATTGTTATTTGCAAACAATAATTCAACTCATTTCTAACATCCGTAAAATCGGCTTCACAGCTTTTATCTGTATTGCCTCATCCACCAAAATTTCTGGTGTTTCGTTCAATAAACACAGATAGAGCTTCTCGAGGGTATTTAAACGCATAAAATTACATTCGTTACAAGCGCAAGTACTGTCGTTAGGTGGTACCGGAACAAACTGCTTATCAGGACTTTTCTTTTGCATTTCGTGCATGATGCCACTTTCGGTAGCTACTAAAAATGTGTTTTTATCAGAATGTATGGAATAATTCAGCAAAGCTTGTGTACTTCCAATAAAATCTGCCATCAACAACAAAGGGCGTTTACATTCGGGGTGAGCCAGCACTTCCGCTTCGGGGTATTCGGCTTTAAGTTTCACCAACTTTTCAAGCGAAAATTGCTCGTGTACATGGCAGGCTCCATCCCATAACAACATATCGCGACCTGTTACACTATTGATGTAATTTCCAAGATTCCGATCCGGACCAAAAATTAATTTAGCATCGCGGGGAAACTGATCGACAATTTTTTTTGCATTGGTCGAAGTTACAACCACATCCGTTAGAGCTTTCACTGCCGCTGTGGTGTTTACGTAAGAAATAACAGTATGGTCAGGGTGCGCCTTACAAAACACTTCAAAAGCATCAGCAGGGCAACTATCAGCTAAGGAGCAACCCGCTTTCATGTCCGGAATAAGTACTTTTTTGGTTGGCGAAAGTATTTTGGCGGTTTCGCCCATGAAATGTACGCCGCAAAGCACAATAATGTCGGCATTGGTTTTGGCAGCTTGTTGCGCTAATGCTAAACTATCGCCTACCACGTCGGCTATATCCTGAATATCGCCCGTTTGATAGTAGTGTGCCATAATAACGGCATTTTTTTCGGCTTTGAGTTGTAAAATTTTTGTCCTTAAATCTTCTTGTTTTTGTTGGGATGAATTACCAGATGCTAAGTTCATATCGTTTTCTGTGTGCATATATTTCAATTTTTTTTTGATTCATAAAGCAGAAGGCAAAGTTATATATTTTTTTGCGAACGATATAGAAAAATAAAAAATAAAAATGGAAGCATAAACCCAAGCAAAGCGCCTGCCAAAACATCGGAAGGATAATGAACTCCTAAAGCCATGCGGGAGTAAGCCACAGCGCCAGCCCACATATAAGCAGGAATAATAACGTACCATTTGGGATATGCCAAGCTAATTGCTGTGGCTATAGAAAAAGCATCACTGGTATGCCCCGAGGGGAATGATGGGCTACCACCATTAGTCATTTTTTCCAAAAAAGGATAACTTACAAAAGGTCTTGGGCGATTTATTAGTAGCTTTAAAAACGTTGTTACTAAACTGGTTACAATGACAGAAAGAAGGATAAAAAGTGCTTTTTTGTGTGTATGTCTAAATCGCTTGCGAAAGCTTAAACCAAGGAGCAAACCACTTACACCGTAAGCAATAGGCGATGCTGAATTGGTAATGCCTTGTATCAATGAATCGGCTTGTTTAATGCGCTGTAGATTCAGTTGCCTTAGTATGTCAATGTCCATGTTCTGACTGCAAATAAAATTTGCTAACAAAACAAAAAGGAACACCAAACGTATTCTCATTTCTTGGGATGTTTTAGTCCTAATTCAATCACTTCCAAGTTTTGAATTTTTTCGCCGTCAATTTCAAAGCGTATTAGTGTTTGTACCTTGTGAAAACCGTATTTCCCAGCTGCACCTGGGTTTATGTGTAACAAATCCAGCGTTTTATCATATTGCACTTTCAAAATGTGCGAATGTCCACATACAAAAAGTTTGGGTGGTTGCTGATAGATTGCCGGGCGCACGAATGCATCGTAATTGCCTGGGTAGCCTCCTATATGCGTGAGCCAAACCTTAACCCCTTCGCATAGAAACCGATTGTGTTGTGGCCATTGTTCGCGAATTTCATAACTGTCTATATTTCCCCAAACAGCCCGCAAAGGCTTAAATTCCTGAAGTTTATTAATTACCTCGAGCGAGCCAATGTCACCGGCATGCCACACCTCATCACACTGTTCAAAATGTTCCAATACACGATCATCGAGCATTCCGTGCGTATCCGAGAGTAATCCAATACGCGTCATAAAGCATTCTCAGATGCAAGAATTTTCTTTTTCATTTCCAATCCCCAGCGATACCCTCCCAAGCTGCCATCACTGCGAATGATACGATGGCATGGCACAAGGTAAGCAATTGGATTAGCGCCAATAGCAGTTCCTACCGCACGTAGTGCCGAAGGATGACCTACGGCATCAGCAACATCAGAATAAGTGGAAGTTGTACCTGCAGGAATTCGCAGTAACTCGTTCCATATTTTGCGCTGAAAGTCAGTACCAATAAGTAGTAACGATTGCTTTTCTTTGTTAATAAAAATAGAAGTTGCTTTTCGCTTGGCAAGTATGTCATTCCTTTCAAAACGACTGTCAGGAAAATGATTTTTCAGTTTATCGAACTCAAAATCGTCTTCATCGAAAAATGACAGCGCACAAATCTGGTCGTTTACCCATGCTATGCAGCAGGTGCCAAATGGACTTTGAGCGTAACCATACGAAATAGAAATAATTTTATTTGCCATAGCAATTCTTGATAAAAAAAATACTTTTTTAGTGCAAAAATAGTCATTTATTTTCAAAAAACAATGCATTTGTCCACAACTGAGCTTTCCTGCAAATGGTTATAAGCTCTTTTTCGTAAAAATTACTTAACTCTCACTTAATTGTGACTTAATTTTTAAAAATTACTCCGAATGACATTTAGGTGTTTTTTTGTGGCTATGTATGTTGGAATTTTAATCGCCAATTGGGTTTGAATTAATACTAAAAAAATATTATCTTTGTGCTGTGTAATGATTATAAAAACAAAGCTAACTCCTCACAAAAATGCTCAAACAACAGCTTCAACAAAAACTTCAACAAAAGCTATCACCTGCTCAAATTCAGGTTATTAAAATGCTCGAGGTGCCAACATTGGAGCTGGAAGAACGCATTAGACAGGAGTTGGAAGAAAATCCAGCATTAGAAGAAGGAGCCGAACTCGATGAGAATGGCGATGATTTTGACGATGATTTTGGTAACGAGGATGGTGGCAATAACGATGATTTTGACCCTGAAGAGTATATGATGGACGATGATATCCCCGATTACAAGCTCAAAACCAACAATACGTCCAAAGATGATAAGCGCGAAGATATTCCGTTTTCTGCTGGCACGACATTTCACGAAAATTTACTCGATCAGCTGGGGCTTTTAGAGCTTTCAGAGCATCATCGGGCATTAGCCGAATATGTGATAGGCAACATTGATGAGGATGGCTATTTGCGACGAACAGCCGAGTCGATGGTGGACGATATTGTTTTTCAGGCAGGGATAAACACTACCGACAGCGAAATGGAAGAAATCATTACACTTATTCGCCAGTTTGACCCACCAGGCATAGGCGCCACAAACCTACAAGAATGCTTGTTGTTGCAGCTCAAAGGCAAGTCTAACACGGAAGAGCAAGGTTTAGCCATAGTTATGCTAAAGGATTATTTTGAAGAATTTACAAAAAAACATTACGATAAAATAATGAAAGGGCTCAACATAGACGATCTCATGTTGAAGCGCATTATAACCGAAATTACACGCCTGAATCCAAAGCCGGGAAATGCATGGGGAGGAAATATTCTCGAAAAATCGATGGGAACTATTGTCCCCGATTTCATGCTCGAAACAGAGGGAAGGCAACTTATTGTTAGTTTAAATAATAGCAATGTACCCGAACTTCGCGTGAACAATACCTACAACGAAATGTTTCAGGATTATGCCACAAACAAAAAAAATCACTCTCGCGAAATGAAAGATGCCGTGATGTTTGTGAAACAAAAAATTGACGCAGCACGCTGGTTTATCGATGCCATCAAACAAAGGCAGGAAACATTGCTCAACACCATGACTACCATTGTGCAGTTTCAGAAAGAGTTTTTTCTCGAAGGGGATGACACCTATTTGAGACCAATGATTTTGAAGGATATAGCTGACATAACCGGCTACGACATCTCCACTATTTCGCGCGTAAGCAATAGTAAATATATCCAAACAGAATTTGGTGTTTTCCCTGTTAAATATTTTTTTTCCGAGTCGATGACAAACGATTTGGGCGAAGAGGTTTCTACACGCGAAATAAAGAAAATTTTGAAAGATTGCATTGATAATGAAAATAAACACAAACCACTCAATGACGATGCTTTAGCCGATGTGCTCAAAGGAAAAGGCTATCTGATAGCCCGACGGACAGTGGCTAAATACCGCGAACAACTCAATATTCCAGTAGCTCGCCTAAGAAAAGAAATATGAACAAATTTGCAAAACTAATTTCCATAGTCTTTCAGCCCTTATTAATGCCTACCCTCGGGATGAGCATGCTTATTAATTTGAATGTTTTTGACACTATTCCGTCCCTATGGCGCATCATTGCTGTGGTTGGAACCTTTATTTTTACTGGTTTAATGCCCGCAGTCCCCATTTTGTTACTCATGCGCAAGGGAGAAATAAGCGATTTGTTTATCTCCAAACGGGAGCAACGAACCATGCCTTATTTATTCTCTTTTTTGGCATACGCTTTCTGGACCATGTTTTTGTTTCGTGTGCTTAAATTACCTCTGTTTATGGTAGGTATTGGCGTTGGCACAACGGCGTCTATTTTGATTATCACACTCATAAACCTGCGCTGGAAAATATCAGCCCATTTGTCGGGTATTGGTGGTTTGGTGGGTGGCGTTTTTGGCGTTTGTTATCGCATGGCATACAATCCTGTAGCCCTTCTTGTAGCATTGTTGGCAGTTTCTGCCTTGGTAGCTTTTGCTCGCATAGAACTCAAAGCGCACAGTGCAGGGCAAGTATTGGCGGGATTTACAATTGGTTTTCTTACTTCTTTCTTGCCTTGCATGCTCCTATAATATTCAGACTTTTCAAATTTTTCAAAACCAATAATATAAAAAATGATTACTACAGACCAACTAAAAGATGTGTTGGAGCGCGAGTCCGCGTTGAGGGGGTACCTTTGACATCGACTCGAAAACCATCCAAATAGAAGAAGAGGAATTGCGCACCCAAGCTCCAGGATTTTGGGACGATGCTAAAGCTGCCGAAGAGCAAATGCGCAAAATAAAGGCATTAAAAAACTGGATTACTGGCTATGCAAGCGTTAAAAATGTGGTTGATGAATTGCAGTTAGCGTATGATTTTTACCGCGAAGATGCTCTGAGCGAAGAAGAAGTTGATGAAGCTTATCGATTGGCATTGGAAGAGGTGGAAAACCTCGAAATGAAAAACATGCTCTCCAAAGAGGAAGACCAGTTTGGTGCTGTGGTCAAAATTGTTGCCGGAGCCGGTGGCACCGAAGCACAAGACTGGGCAGACATGCTCTTCCGCATGTATCAACGCTGGGCTGAGCGTCAGGGCTACAAAGTAGAAATAACGAACATTCAAGACGGCGAAGAAGCTGGTATAAAAACTGTTACCATGCAGTTTGACGGCGAAATGGCTTATGGCTATCTGAAAAGCGAAAATGGTGTTCACCGCCTTGTTCGCGTATCACCTTTCAATGCGCAAGGAAAGAGAATGACCTCATTTACATCGGTTTATGTAGTGCCATTAGTGGACGATACCATCGAAATTGAAATCAATCCGGGCAATTTAAGCTGGGACACCTTTCGTTCGTCGGGAGCTGGTGGACAAAATGTAAACAAAGTGGAAACGGGCGTACGTTTGCACTATAAATTCACGAACCCTGTAACCAACGCACCCGACGAAATTGTGATAGAAAACACCGAAAGTCGCTCTCAGTTTGGCAACAAAGACAACGCCATCCGATTACTTAAATCACAATTGTACGAGCTTGAACTCGAAAAACGCCGTGCTGCCAGTGCTGTAGTCGAAGCTGGTAAGAAAAAAATAGAATGGGGCTCACAAATAAGAAGCTACGTGTTCGACGACCGGCGTGTTAAAGACCATCGCACCAACTACCAAACATCCAATGTCAATGCCGTTATGGATGGTGACATCGACGCATTTATCAAAGCATATTTGATGGAATTTGAAGGATAATGCATTGAAAAATAACTTTATAGCTTAGCCTATATTCTGAATTAGGAATGATAGTTTAGTAAACCGTCCATAGGACTTTGAACTATTTTTCCTAATTCAATACCGTTTTTGATAGCCGATATTTTTAATATATCTGCAAAATAATATGCCATCGAGCCGACAAAACTAACCTTCAAGTTGTTTAAAGTGTATCCCATGACATTGCGCTGAAAAAACGCATCGAAACCCGACATAACTAACTTATAGATGGATGGTTCGTTTTTGTTTTCTAATAAAAAAGGCGTTAAACTTGCTAAAAATCGATTGGGAAAAGGCTGTTTATATACTTTTTCTAAGATAAGGGCGGGCGTAAGTTCGTACTGTTGTAAAAACTTCTCTTTCAATGCTGATGGCACTTGATTTTTCAGGCAATCAGCCACAAAAGCTTTTACTAAAACTGCGCCACTTCCTTCGTCGCCCAATATAAACCCAAGAGGAGAAACGTTGGCTGCAATTTCAACACCATTATAATAGCATGAATTTGAGCCGGTTCCTAAAATGCAAGCTATCCCTTCGGAATGCTGAAACAAAGAGCGAGCAGCCGCCAACAAATCACTTTGTACATCAATAGAAGCATCCTGAAATCGCTGTCTGAGCGCATCGGCAACTACCGCTTTTTTTTCGGGAAACGAACAACCTGCTCCATAGAAATAGATAGTTGAAACGTCAAAATGCTTTATTTCGGGCATCAAATGTAAGTCGATTTCAGCTCCAACTTCGTCAGAGGTCTGATAAAAAGGATTTATCCCTTTTGTGTAAAAATGCTGAATTGCTGCACCTTTTTTCATCAAACACCAGTGCGTTTTAGTAGAGCCACTGTCGGCAATTAGGGTCATGTCCTGTTCTTTTTTATGAAGTGAGTATTTTAAATGTTGTTTTGCAAAATAAAGCAAAATGATTGAGCTTACCAAAATTGTTGGGTTTCAGAGCTTGGGTTTGCACTGAAATTTGAAATATTTAATTTTTTGCACTACTTTTACATCCATATACAATTTCACAGAACAAGCAACAAACGAATCAAAATGAGTAATATGGGTCATCTCTCAAAACCAATCACGTGTTTTATTAAGGCCGAAGATGCAGAGCAGGTACGTTTAACACTGAAGCAACTCGCTACTTCGACTTTCATTCATACCATTTATCTATTAGGAACAAATACGGATTTTCCTGCTATGGAAGGTTGCGAATTTATGCTCATCGACAGCATGACAAGCACACAAACTGTAAAAAAAATAGCTGCACACAGCCTCACTGATTTTTCACTAATTTACACCAAAAACTCGGTACTCGAATTGGGACAATATGCCCTCGAGCGTTTTATGAAAATAGCCAAAGACACAAGCGCTGGCATGGTATATTCCGATTTTTATCAAATGGCAGAAGGTATTCGAACAAATTTACCAGTGACTGATTATCAGGATGGTAGCTTGCGCGATGATTTTAATTTTGGCTCTTTGCTTTTTTATCATGCATCAGTATTGAAAAAGGCAACTACCGAAATAACAAGCGAATTTCAATTTGCCGGTTTCTACGATTTGCGTTTGAAGGTTTCACAACGTGCTGAAATTTTTCACATCAACGAGTATCTTTACACCGAAGTGGAATACGATACACGTAAAAGCGGAGAAAAGATTTTTGACTATGTTGATCCTAAAAACAGCGCCATACAAATTGAAATGGAAACAGCCTGCACCGATCATCTGAAGGCAATAGGTGCATTTTTGGAGCCGAAATTCAAGAAAATTGTATTCGACGAAATGGAATTTCCGGTTGAAGCATCGGTGGTTATTCCGGTTCGCAACAGGGTAAAAACTATCGATGCCGCTATCCGGTCGGTGTTAATGCAAAATACTACCTTCGACTTCAATATAGTAGTGGTAGATAACTTTTCCACCGATGGCACAACTGCGATAATCGAAACGCTGGCTAAAACAAATCCACGCTTAATTCACATCATCCCATCCAGAACCGATTTGGGTATTGGTGGCTGTTGGAATGCCGGCGTGGATAGTGATTTGTGCGGAAAATTTGCCGTACAATTGGATAGCGACGATGTTTATGCTGATAAAAACACCTTGCAAACCATTGTTGATGCCTTTTACGAACAAAATTGTGCCATGGTGGTTGGCTCGTACACCATGACAAATTTCGATATGCAAACCATAGCTCCTGGCTTAGTCGATCACAAAGAATGGACACCCGAAAATGGTAGAAACAATGCCTTACGCATCAATGGTCTTGGCGCACCTCGTGCATTTTACACTCCTGTTTTGCGTGAGATAAAAGTGCCAAACACCAGTTATGGCGAAGATTACGCTTTGGGATTAGCTATCAGCAGAACCTATCAGATAGGTCGCGTTTACAAATCGGTTTACCTGTGCCGCCGTTGGGATGATAATTCTGACGCATCGCTCGATGTGGTTAAAATGAATGGCTATAACTTCTATAAAGATAAAATCAGAACAATCGAGTTAAAGGCAAGAAAAAGAAAATAAGAGACAAGCGGTTTCCTTACCACTTGAAAAACCCATACTATGATTCAAAAAGAACCCATTATTCAGGTAGGAATTCTTACAAGCCCCGAAATTAAGTTTGTACTGAACGAAGCATACAGCATCGACAATAAAAAAACATATTTCGGACATCAAAAAGTAAGTTTCCTGAATGGGAAAGTAAGTTTTGCCGGAGAACTCTATGACGAATTAATATTCTCTTCGGAACAAAAAGAGGCATCATTCGACCTGATTGATGTGGTAATTGGCATCAGTTTTCACTGGGAACGTAAAGAAAATCAGCGCTTTGTAGGTGAGTTAAAAATAATTGTCGAAGGGAATCAGATTACGGCTATCAACTGTGTACGGGTGGAAGATTACCTTACCAGCGTTATTTCCAGCGAAATGAGTGCCAATGCGTCCGAAGAATTATTAAAAGCACATGCCGTGATTTCGCGTAGTTGGTTGCTGTTTCCAATGCAAGAACAAAAAGTAAAGCCAAAAGTTAAAAGTCAAAATACTGATGACTCTCAACTGCCAACTACGAATCACATTATTAAATGGTATGAACGCGATACTCACGTCAATTTTGATGTTTGTGCCGATGACCATTGCCAACGTTATCAGGGAATTACCCGTGCTACAACTGCTGCCGTAGTGCAGGCTATTGAAGCTACACGAGGTGAAGTACTGATGTATGAAAATGAAATTTGTGATGCCCGATTCAGCAAATCATGTGGCGGTGTAACTGAAACATTTGAGAATTGCTGGGCTCCCGAAAATTTTCCGTATCTTTCCAAAATAATCGACAATCTTTCTGCTCCCGAAGGTTATGAATTGGATTTAACCATAGAAACTAATGCCGAAAGCTGGATACGCTATTCGCCCGAAGCATTCTGCAATACAACCGATGCAAAAATATTGTCGCAAGTACTCAACAACTACGATCAGGAAACGACCGACTTTTATCGTTGGAAAGTAACATATACTCAAGCCGAAATTTCGGAACTCTTAGTGCGCAAGTCTGGCATTGATTTTGGCAAAATTGTGGATTTAATTCCCTTAAAAAGAGGCGAATCGGCACGAATAGTTAAGCTTAAAATTGTTGGAACAAAACAAACGATAATCGTTGGTAAAGAGCTCGAAATACGCAAATGGCTTTCTGAATCGCACTTGTATAGCTCGGCTTTTGTGATGGATAAATTGGATATTGAAAACAGCATTCCACAACAATTTTGCTTGACAGGTGCTGGCTGGGGACATGGTGTGGGGCTTTGTCAGATTGGTGCTGCCGTGATGGGCGAAAAGGGCTACAAATACAACGAAATTTTATTGCATTATTTCAAAGATGCAGAACTAAAACGAATCTATTAAACGAAAATGGTGGTTAATGGTTAATGAGTAATGGAGTTTATTTGGGACAAGAATTTATATCATTCAAAAAAAAAGATTAAGTTTAACCACGAAGACACGAATAATTATTAAATATACCCAATTTTTGAAACACGGAGTAAAAAATACAAGTATTTTTTTATGGTTTGTGCCTTATATAATGATAATTACCGATATGAATGTTTTTGAATTAATTTTGTGTCTTCGTGTTTAATTCTTATTAATAAATTAGATAAAAATGAAAAACGCACAAAGCACAAAAAAACGCTCACCATGGGCTTGGATTCCAACGCTTTATTTTGCACAAGGTCTTCCTTATGTAACAGCCATGACTGTAGCAGTTATCATGTATAAACGAATGGGAATTTCAAACACCGACATTGCCTTGTACACAAGCTGGTTATATTTGCCATGGGTCATTAAACCCTTTTGGAGCCCGTTTGTGGATATAATAAAAACCAAGCGCTGGTGGATTATTACCATGCAACTTTTTATTGGCGCTGGTTTAGCGGGTGTTGCTTTCTTGATTCCAATGCCGTTTTTCTTTCAGGCTACCTTAGCGGTGCTTTGGCTTATTGCCTTTAGCTCAGCAACGCACGATATTGCTGCCGATGGTTTTTATATGTTGGCATTGGACACTTCCGAACAATCTTTTTTTGTTGGTATCCGCAGTACGTTTTATCGTTTGGCAATGATTTCGGGACAAGGTTTGTTGATAATTTTGGCTGGCGCAATGGAAAAATACACGCATGATATTCGATTGGCATGGAGCATCACTTTCTTTATCTTAGCAGGTTTTGTGATTTTTATTTTCATTTATCACCGAATTATATTACCCAAACCGATTGCCGATGTCACAACGCTCACACATTCGACAAAAGACATTTTAAAAGAGTTTGGGAAAACATTTTCGAGCTTTTTCAGGAAGCCTGGAATAAGAACGGCATTGGCTTTTCTTCTTCTTTATCGGCTGGGTGAAGCCATGTTAGTTAAAATGGCGTCTCCTTTTTTGTTGGATGGACGAGAAATTGGAGGATTGGGATTATCGACTGAACAAGTAGGAATTGTGTATGGAACGGTAGGAATTATTGCGCTCACCTTGGGTGGTATTGTGGGTGGTATTGCAGCTTCCCACAAAGGTTTGAAATACTGGATTTGGCCTATGGCGTTGAGTATTACTTTTCCTCATATAGCTTATTTGTACCTATCGTGGTTTTTGCCTCACAACATCTTATTGATAAATATAGCAATAGCCATCGAACAGTTTGGTTATGGTTTTGGATTTACAGCTTACATGCTTTTCATGATTTATTTCTCCGAAGGCGAACATAAAACGGCTCATTTTGCAATTTGCACCGGATTTATGGCTTTAGGAATGATGCTGCCGGGCATGATAGCAGGTTGGCTACAAGATTTGATTGGATATAACCATTTCTTTATATGGGTAATGATTTGCGCACTTCCTACCTTATTAGTTATCCCATTCATCAAAATTGATAAAGAATTTGGAATAAAAAAAATGGAGAAAAAAGAATCAGCACGCTAGCATTTTTGTTTCACGCAATTTGCATTTATACAGACAAAAATCTGCTGTTCAATCTCTTGCGAATTATCGTGTTTAGGTTTGTGTACTATATAATCAGATAATCATACAGTTGTCAAAACCTCATTCATCCACTTTACTTCAAATATTTTTTTTTGAAAAATCTACGTCTAATTATGATAAAAGCTATTCGCTATATAGAAAATACTTACACATCTTTGAGCTTGGTTTCTAAAACGTTGCATCATATAAAACAACAAAAAAGCTTTGCTGCAAAATTGTTAGAGCCCCTTCTGCATGAAGTAACAAGTTTGAAAAGCTCCGATCAGTTTGAAACAACCGATAGTGAGCGCATGATGCAATTTGCGGTTTATATTCCATCCTTTTTGGGTGAAGCGTTTTGTGTGTTGCGAGGCAAAGCCATGTCCGAGGCTGAACGACAAGCACTGACATATCTTGCAAGCATGACAGGCTTGTTCGATGACATGTTTGATGCCAAAAACGAAACCGATGCACATATCCAATCTCTACTTCAACATCCAGCTCTGCAGCATGGTATGGCTCAACAGGAGGTGGCTTTAGTAAAGCTTTATGTACTTTTTTTTGAAAAAATTCCTGACGCACAGCCTGCACAGGCATTGATGCAAACTGTGTTTGAAGCTCAGGTTGCAAGTCGGCTTCAGGTGGAGCAGCCGCTAAGCGATAAGGACTTGTGGCAAATTACTTCCAACAAAGGGGGGCGCACCATGCAGCTATTTCGATGTGCATTCGCAGGGCAGGCTACTACGACAGAAAATCACCTTTTCTTTTTGCTGGGAGCAGCGGGACAATTGGAAAACGACATTTTTGATATGCAAAAAGATACGCTGGCAAACGTACAAACCCTTGCTACCACCACAAAGGACTTGAAACAGTTACGTGCTCGTTATTTGGAGGCTTGCAACGAGGTTGTCGCTGGCATAGAGCAAACTGATTTCAATCCAAAAAACAAGAAGAAGTTCCGACAAGTTTGTGCGATGATTACTGCGCGTGGCTTGGTTGCCATCCATTCGTACGAGCAAAATAAAAGTATTTGCGACATGGAAAAATGGCAAAATAAACTGCTAACACTTCATTATGCTGCGCTTTTATAAATACTTCAAAACTATTCTTGAAGCAAATCGGGACGCAAAAGCTTTGTGCGCTCCACCGCTTGTTGATGATTCCAAGCATCAACCTTAGCCTGATGCCCCGAGAGCAAAATATCGGGAACTTTCCACCCCTTATATTCAGCCGGTCGGGTATAAACCGGCGGTGCTAACAAATTATCCTGAAACGAATCGGAAAGCGCCGATTGTTCGTCGCCAATTGCTCCGGGAATGAGGCGAACAATAGCATCAGTCATCATTGCAGCGGGAATTTCGCCTCCTGTAAGCACATAGTCGCCAACAGTTATTTCTTTGGTAATGAGATGTTCACGTATGCGATGGTCAATACCTTTGTAATGTCCGCACAGGATAATCAGATTGCCCATCATCGACATGCGATTCGCCATTTTTTGGTCGAACTTTTCACCATCGGGCGAGGTGTAAATTATTTCATCGTAGGAGCGTTCGCTTTTAAGTTGCGTAATAATACGGTCAATTGGTTCAATTTGAAGCACCATACCAGCACTAAAGCCAAACGCATAATCGTCCACCCGGCGATGTTTGTTCGTAGCATAGTCGCGCAGATTATGTACCACTATTTCCACCAAACCTTTGTCGCGAGCACGTCGGACGATGGAAAAATTTAAGGGACTATCTAATAATTCCGGAACAGCGGAAAGGATATCAATGCGCATATTATCGTGTGTATTCAGTGTGAATTGCCAAATCGTTGAACCCATTATAAATAACATAATCAAACGAAATATGCGTGAAACTATGAACGGTAGCTGTGCCCAATTTTAGCACTAAGTATGAATTTGGAAAAGCTTGTGGCGTAGGCATAACAGTCAGTTTTTTGCCAACTAATGTTACTTTGATGTCGTAATCGCCTTCCGTACCCATATTATGAAAATTGCTTATCAAATACACAGTGCTATCATTTTTAGTTCGATAAATATCGACTCCATAAGTTCGTTGACCTTGCGAAGAGGTTTCCGTACAATTCCACCCCCCTTGGATATTCTTAAAGCTTACTGGGTCATTTCCTCCACATGCCATGCAGGTTGCTAAGCAAATAATAGCCAACATTCTGACAACTTTCATTTGGTACTGCTTTCGCTCAACTAACATTTGGATTCGTTTTTTGCAAAGATACAATATTTTCGGTGCTGGATATAAATTTGTTAACAAAAAAAGAGTTTCCATGCTTAACCCATTTTGCAGCCCTCTACCGTCAATCGGTTAAAAAAAACAGTTAAAGTTAAAGTTATAATTACTGTTTTAAATCTGTTTCGTATAAGTTTTCGGCTAAAAAATGAGATAATATATTGTTATTCAGATATATCATGTTTCCCAAAATCATTTGTAGTACGCAAGAGCTTATTGACCAGAAATTGAGAAAGTGATTACTTTGCATGCTTTTTAATTACTTTTTTAGAAAAATAAAAACATAAGGTCAAATTGAAGAAACAAAATAAAACTGAAAACAAATCCCCATTTTGTTCATGACAGCTATTTTAACAAGTAAACGAGTGCTCGTTTAATCGAAAAAGTTGTTTGAAAATGCAAAAGGGTTATCAGAATAGAGTTTTTGAATCAAAATATTTATCTTTGAGCCATAATACGCTGAAATCAAATTCTATTTTTATTGGGAAAAAAGTCGAAAGCCAGGTCAATGTAAGCACTTGCTTTGTGATAGAATTACCTATTGATGGCAGTTTCTTCACCGATAAGGAGCGTGTAGAAAATGAGGAAAAGAACAATACCGATGCCGAAATACTCTTGGCACATACTGACGAAAGCGACCCTATGGTGGCAATTTTTACATCGTAATACAAGCAATAAATGGCGAGGAAGCACTTGGTAAACTCAACTAAAATGAAATTGACTTGGTGGTGAGGGATGTGATGATGCCCATTATGGATGGTCTGACCTTATGCCAGAAAATAAAAGAAAATTTCGACATTTCGCACACACCTGTTTTGCTGCTCAAGGCCAAAAAGCAAATTGAAGACCGCATTGAAAGTTACAATACAGGCGCCGATGCTTTTATTTCGAAGCCTTTTGAAATGGATGTGTTAGTGGCACGCTTGGGCAATTTGCTCTTTAACCGTCAGAAACGCAACCAGGAGTTCCAAACTTCTCTCAGCATTCATCCATCCCAAAAATTACGAGAACAATTCTATCGACGATCAGTTTTTGAGCAATGCCATACAAGTGGTGGAGGCTAATTTAGATAATTTTGAATTTACCCACGAGCAGTTGATTGATGCTCTGAACACTTCCAAATCGACTTTGTACCGCAAAATAAAATCGCTCACAGGATTAGCACCCAGCAATTTTGTACGCAATATTCGACTCAAACACGCCCGCCTGATGTTGCAAAACGACAAGGGCAATATTTCGGATATTGCCTACTCGGTGGGCTTAAAAGCCGAGTTTGGTTTAACACCTCGAGAATATATCAAAAAGAAAAAACCGGGAACGGTGGAAGAAGTGGAAACGATAAATTACGAGACGATTTTGCTTTTTTTGAATGTTTTTCTTACTCAACTGTATGTTGATGCCAGCAACCTTGCTCAAGCTAAATTTGAAGTAAAAGGAAAAGTGTTCGACACACAAGGCAAGCCTCTTATTGGCATTACTGTTACTGTTAAGGATTCAAATACCGGACGGACTTTGAAAATTGTTTACTGTTTCGCTCTGCCCAATTGTGGGAAACTATTTCAATACCAATGAAATTTCGTTAGCGAGGAAAATGATTTCGATACTATATTTTACTTTTATACTTTTTGCATATACTAAGTGCTTGAAATGGTTTCAAAAATCAAAAATGAAAATCCTGCAATAATCGTTGAAGTTTAATAGTGATAATTTCAATGCCACCTACTACATCCGATTCAATATTCAAAGGCATTACAGGATCATGTAAAGATAAGCGAAGTAAAAACCAACCCTTTTCGTTTTCTGAACTACATCGCACCCTTAAGCCTTCATAATTAGGAGAAACTACTTCCCAACCATCCATCTGATTGACTTTTTTTTCAAGTTCTGCTAAAACGCGTTTGCCATAATTTCCAAAATCCTCCTCGGTTATAGTCAAACGTATTTCTTTGCTTGCGATTGGCTGTTCCAATTTTGATATTAAGTCCGTCAATTTTCTCCCTTTGGCATTTAACTTTGCCATTTCCACCAATAATTTTGCGACCAGATATGCTCCGTCATCCAAAAAATAATTCTCTTTCAAAGCCGCATGACCCGATGTTTCGATGGCAAGCCAGCTTTCTTCGCCCAAGGTATTGAGTCTGATGGACTCGTTAATCACATTTTTATAGCCACGCTGAAAGCGATGATGTTTCCCTTTTAATTCAAGTTCAATAAATTTTGTCAAACCGTCCGACGTAATAGAGTCGGTTACAATGGTGCTGCCTGGATGCTCTGCCAATATAACTGCCGATATCAAGGCAATTAACGAATTACGATTCACCGGATTTCCTTCGGAATCAACGATTGCCGAGCGGTCCACATCGGTGTCAAATATGACTCCAAGATCGGCTTTTTCTCTCACTACGGCATCACAAATAGATTGCATGGCGTCTTTGTCCTCGGGATTGGGTACGTGGTTAGGAAAATTACCATCCGGATTTAAAAACTGACTTCCACGAGTATCGGCTCCAAGTTGATTGAGTACTTTTTTAGCAAAAAAACCTCCTGCACCGTTGCCAGCATCTACTATAATTTTTAAACCCTGAAGTGGTTGCTCATGATTGGACATGATATTGGCATTTTTACGAATATAATCAACCAAAAATGAGGAATACTCATCAATAAAATTCCAGTTTTCCACCTGTAATTCTTTTCCATTTGACGGATATTCATTATCTTCCGCAATTCTCAAAATTTCAGTAATGTCTTTTTTATCTAATCCGCCTTTGTTGGTAAAAAACTTGAAACCATTGCGGTTAAATGGCAAGTGACTGGCTGTAATCATTACGCCAGCTGTTGTAGCCCTTTCGCCCGAAACAGTGGTCATAAACATGGCAGGTGTGGATGCTAATCCGCAATCATATACGCTTGCTCCGGCTTCTAATATTCCTGCAATAAAAGCACTTTTTAAAATCGGTCCCGAAATCCGAGAATCAGCACCAACTGCTATAGATATATTGGTTTGAGAAGTAAAATTTTGCAACCATTGCACAAAAGACTTACCCAATACAGCTGCCACTTCGGGCGTTAAATTTACGGTTTCTCCAACCACTCCTTCTAATGCAACACCGCGGATATCCGATCCGTTCTGTAATTTTTTCCAATTCATAATACAAAGTTACTATTTTTTTATTCAACTATTTGCAATCCCTTGAAATTAATTTTTACATGTGGAATTGTTCCTGTTTTATCCAAAACATATTCCCAAATTAATTCCTTAACGGATACATTTTGTAAATTGATGGATATTATTTAATTTGAATTTTGGGCAAACCCCACGCTTCCTATCAATAAAACCACACATAGTAACCCAACACCTAATACGGTTAGTTTCTTAAATAGTAATTTCATCATTATGATAATTTATAGTATTAAAAATCATATCTTCCTTTTCAAATCTTCAAACCTCAAACCTTTCAAACCTCCAAACAAAACTTTTAAAGAGTCGGAACGCTGGCATCACGAAACCCTTCATGTTGCCAATTACAAACTGCGTCTTTTTTCCCCTTTCAGGGGGTTAAGGGGCTTCTAATTATACAACACCACTACCGAATCGCTTTTATTATTGTAATTAATTTTATGTCGAATCAGTGTTGTCCGGCAAACATTTTCTGAAATTGCTGAAAGCTCTTATCTAATATGATTTACGATAATATTGCCCCTAAGGGGCTTAGTTTTTTTTGTGCTGATTTTTCTATCCTAATTTCGTTGCGATGCAGCTTTTTCTTTAGTCCTATTTGTACGACATTCTGGTAGTCAATAAGTTACAAATAACACCAAAGCTCTGGAGGAGCGAAATTATTTTTTATGATTATCTGCAAAGCGACTTATATTAATCCGAAGGATTTGATTTTTATAAACGTAGGTAAGCGTAGCGTAACCTGCGGTTTAAAATCATTGTTGAATATTTGCCTGTAAGGCAAGACTTTATATTTGTCCTGCCTTACAGGCAGTTAGTATGATTCATTATTTACCGCAGGTCGTTGACCCGCGGTTATGAATGTTTGACTTTTTAAGTCAATAATAGGAAACGAACATGAGAGTAATTTACATACAAGGTTATGGTTATGTTAGTATGCAAATTCCAATCGTCAGTTATAAAAACAATTATTACCCTATGAATAGGTCGCTTTGCGGATAATCATATTATTTTTTTATTGGTTTTAGCGGACAACAATTATATTGAATAGTAAAAGTTTCAAGCACTGTTTCCAAACTTTCGTTTTTAAATGCACCACTTTTCAAATCATTCTGGTTATTTCTTTTGTCGTCATTCCTCTTTGTTTTTTATGCCAAATAAGGGGTGAAGTCTTCAGTACTACGCTCTACCAAATTCTGATAAAGATTTAACAATTTTTGGCGTACAACATTTTTGTCAAACTGTTGAAGAAGTGTATCCGACATTTGTTTTCCCTGCTCGTAATAACGCTTGTCGTTCATCAATCGTTGTGTGTCGTTTATAAATTCTTCCGTAGATTTAGCTTTCAGATAACTTTTTTCGTACAGTAATTCGTATTCCATAATATCTCGAAACACCACGGGCATGCCACAAGCTGCTGCTTCGATAGGTGCTAAGGGACAATTTTCCTGATAAGAAGTAAATAGCATAGCATCGGCAGCAGCATATATCAAAGGCATAAGCTCTAAATCAAGCATGCCAGTGAATTGAATATTGTCGGATGCCTGAGCAATGCGCGAGTCAATACGCAAAACGCCCTCGGTTAGTGCTTTGAACGGGCGTCCGCCTGCCCACACAAATTTAGCATTCGGAATGGCTTGTGCAACATCCATAAAATCTTCAACACCTTTACGAGCTTGCAATTGACCAACGCCCAGCAACACAAAATCGCTGTCCGATAATCCTAATAACTGGCGACCTTTTGAGCGGTTTTCATCGGTACGTTTCCATTTTTCAATATGTATTGGGTTGTAAATGCGAACAATATTCGTTTTGGCATTCAACTTTCTGATAGCATTTTCCACTTCGGGCGAAATAGCAATACAAACATCAGCATAAGAATACACTTGCTTGAAATACCATTTTACGAAAGGCATAAAAACCTTGTAGAAAGGCAACGAACCCTTTATAGAGTCTGGTATAACATGAACGGTCAAAATGCGTCGGTTTTTGTATCCCATACCTTTCAGAAAATAATACAAACCATAGGTATGGCTATGGAAAATATCTCCAAAACCATCATTATTCACAACAAACTCGAACTGGTTTTGCTCGCGCAACAACTCTAAATGATCAATAAAGGCGGTATGAACGCCATTGCCTTTTACCATATACATGGTTTCGGATGCTACATGAATTTTCACGATTGAATTGTTTTAATTTTAAACGGGTTTAAAAACGAAATGTGCTTTCGTAAAAAAAGCACCATGATAAGTAGTGCGCTACAACAAATTGTAATAATTGCGCCATGTTCGGGGAAAAAAGTTGTTAGTGTGGAATCCCAATAAGGGCCTAAATAGTATCCGCCGCAAATGTAAAATACTGCCCACAAAGGGGAAGTAAACCACATAACAAAACCATACTTTTTAAATGGGAATTGCATAAGTCCTGATAATACAGCAACATATCCTCTTATGAAAGGCGTTAAGCGACCAACAAAAACAAACCAAACACCTTTTTTTTTGATGTGTTGGCTAATATTATCGAGTTTTGTTTGTGAAATAGGAATCCATTTCGGTTTCCGTTGAAGTATCAAGTTACCAAAATAACGGAATATGACATACAACATAAATCCAGCTACTAAATCGCCTCCTACGGCAGCCAACACATTGAAAGGTAAAAAGAGTGTGCCTAAAGAACATAAATATCCAGAGAAAATTAAAATAAATTCGTTAGGGATAGGACTTGGGAAACCCACTTCCTGAAGAAAAACCAATAAAAATATGGCATAATAACCATATTCAATGATGTTGCTTGTAAATGCTTGTTGCATGTGAACTATATTTTGAGCACAAAATTAGGTCAGTAAGATGTTATTGTTGTGTCAAAAAAATTACAATGCTGTTATGCCTTTGAAACAAACAGCTTATTGCTCGATATGGAAGTTCAAACGGTTGTCTTTTGATTTGAAATTCAATCGTTTATGTTCTATTTGGGTAGATGAAACATGCACTTTACTGATTTTGGAGAGTTTTTCCGTTTTCGTTGTAGCTTATTTTTATCAAGAGGTTCATTCTTCTTTGCAAGTAGAAGAATTCTATATGTGTGAAATATTTATTTCATAAGTTAGTAATATGTCGTTCATTTTAAACGTTTACATTTGTCAAATTATTTCACAAACAAAAAATATATACAAAAAAATGAAACGAAGTATTCTATTTATAGTGCTGTTAATAAATGTATTTACATATTCACAAACAGTGGTTAAAGGTTTTGTTTTCGACGATAAGAATGCAAACGAGAAGTTAGATAAAAATGAACAAGGCATTTCGAATGTTGCCGTATCGAATGGGAAAGAGGTAGTTTTAACTAATGCATCTGGTGAATATCGCATCGAGGTAGGTAACGATAATATCGTATTTATAATCAAGCCCTCTGGTTATGCTTTTAAATTAGATGAATATAATATTCCAAAATATTTTTATTGTCACAAGCCTCTTGGATCGCCTGCATTTCAATATAAGGCATTCGAACCAACTGGCAAATTACCAAAAAATGTAAACTTTGGTTTAGCCAAAATAGCAGAAAGCGATAATTTTACTGGATTGATTTTTGGCGATCCACAACCCTATTTTAAGGAGCAAATTGATTTTTTCAGCAAGTCGATACTAGCAGATGTAATTACGAATAATCATTTCAATGCAATTTTCGGAATATCCTTAGGCGATATTACGGGCGATAATCCTGATTTGCATTTGCCCTACAAGCAGGCAATTAAGTCTATTGGATTGCCATGGTACAATGTTATGGGTAACCACGATATGAATTACGATGCTAAAACCGATTCGTTATCTGACGAATCGTTTGAAGCTCATTTCGGGCCAAATAACTTTTCGTTTAATTACGGGAAGGCTCATTTTATTATACTTGATAATATTCTATACCCCGACCCACGTGATGGGAATGGCTATTGGGGAGGTTTTAGAACCGACCAATTGCAATTTGTCGAAAATGATCTGAAGTATGTTGACAATGATAAATTAGTTGTGATTTCGTTGCATATTCCTTTGGACGATAAAGAGGAAGGGGAAATTGCATTCAGGCAACCGGACAGAAAGAAACTTTATGATTTATTGAAAAATCATAAGAATGTTTTGATATTATCTGCTCATTCCCATTTTCAATATCAATCGTCTGTTGGAAAAGAGCAAGGTATTGCACGTGAAAACCCAATTCACGAATTTAACGTAGGAGCAAGTTGTGGTGATTGGTATTCGGGTGTTTTTACAGCCAATGGATATCCGATAACAACTATGCGCGATGGAACACCACTTGGTTATGCTTTGATACGTGTTAATGGTAATAAATATGAGCTTGATTACAAGGTTGTTGAGAAGCCTGTTGATTACAGAATGTCCATTTATAATGCTAAAGTAGTGCCACAACGTAAGAGCGACGGTTGGAGTTCCTATTCGGTATATGCTAACGTATTTTTAGCTTCAGAAAACGATGTGGTAGAATACAGAATTGATAACGGCGAATGGAGCAAAATGTCTTTAGTAAAAGAAGTTGACCCAGCCTATGTGCGATATGCTCAGGATTGGGATTATATAAAAAATTTAGAACTTGGTCGTCGTCCATCGGAGCCAATAGTTTGTTTACATTTGTGGAAAGCGCTGTTAAAATCAACATTGAGTTTAGGTAATCACACTGTGGAGGTACGGGCAAAAGATAGATTTGGTAGAGTATTTACACAGCAAAGCACGTATGCTGTTGCTAAAGATCCTACGCTTGAATTGCTGAAATAGCGATTTTTAGCATAATAAATTAACAAAACGAAAAACCCCTTTATGATTGATTTCTTAGGGGTTTTTCGTTTTTTGTTAAAGTTTTGTTTCTAAAGAATTCCTTCCATAAAGGATTTAAAAGCAGACATTTCCTCAAACAAACCATCGTGTTGTAATACTTCTAACTGTTCACGTGAGTGAGTGCCGTTTGTAATACCGAAAGTATATTTACATCCGGCATTTTTACCTTCACCTAAATCCGAAGGTGTGTCGCCAATTTTTATTACCCTGCGAACGTCCGTAACGCCGCAAACTTCCATAGCTTTAAATATCATAAACGGAGCAGGTCGGCCGGCACTAACTTCGTCGCTTGCAACTGAACAATCAATAATATTTGAACTTTTTCCCCATGCTAAACGATTGATAATAATATCGGTAACTGTTCTGTAAAAACCAGTATTCAGGGCTATTGTGATATCTTTACTTTTTAGAAATTCAAAAATTTCTAACGTTCCAATAGTTGGCAAAACGGGATTGGATAAATAATGATTTTCTAAAATGGTTTTAAAATAAGAGTATGTTTTTTCAATTTCCTGATGAATACTATCTTCGGGCTCGCCTTTCAGATGTTTGTGCCAGAGGGTTTCGAAAACTTTAATTTTCGACCAGCCCATCATGGCATTAATTTCAGAGTGAGAAACCTCAAGTCCACTATTGTTGATTGCTTCTTGAAAGCATTTTTCTACTTCGTTGTTGTCCTGTACGGTAGTTCCTGCCATATCAAACACAACCATTTTAATTCGTTTCGACATAAATTTTTAATTGTTTTATTTAGTTAAATAGTAAATATATTACTAATATTTGAGCCGTTTTGTTGGTTTTATTCATTTTTAAATGTGGTACTTTTCCATCAAAGAAAAGCGAATCGCCTTGTTCTACCGTAAGCATTAATTCATTCAAACGATACTCAATCTCACCTTCGATTAAATATATAAATTCCATACCATCAGTTGATACAAGCTCGCGTTGTGCATTGGGTTCTAAAGTGAGGAGCACTGCATTAAAAGTGATGTCTTTAAATGAATGGCTGATTATGTTAAAGTAATTATAACCAACTGAATCTTCTTTTAGTATTGGGCTGTAATTTATTTTTTTTGTAAGCATATAGAATGGTTGATTCGTATTGTAATCAATGTTTTCGAAAAAGTTAGCTGGACATTCCTTAAGAGCCGAAATAACATGAAACATAACCGACAAAGAAGGGATAGTTCTACCATTTTCTATTTTAGAAAGCAGACCTTTGCTTATGTTAGCAGATGTAGCTACTTCCGTTAGTTTTAAGTCTTTCGATAGTCGAATTTCTTTCATTCGTCTTCCAATATAATTCAGTTGATTGGCTTGCATAGTGTTTACAAATATTAAACTTATATGTTTTATTTTTTAAAATGCAAAGATAAAAAAAAACAATAATACTTCTCATAAGTAATTAATATATAACTAAATTGAAATATGAATGTCATAATTGTCGCCTAATTTTGTCATCAAAATAATTCTATCGTTTAATATAAGTAAACTTATGGATATAAATTCTAAAGCAGAGGTAGGCTTAAACACCTGTTTGTCGAGAATAAAATTGAAAGAAAGTTTCTCTGGGGACACCTTAGAATTAATACATCAAAAAATAAAAGGTTTTCTTGCAAAAAGCCCCAAATGGGTATTTGTAGTATTTGCTTCGCTCATGGCATTTTTTACCTATTCGTGTATGTATGCTTTTCGAAAAACCTTTACAGTAGCCACTTTCGATAATGAACTGCTTTGGGGT
Organism: Porphyromonadaceae bacterium CG2_30_38_12; assembly: GCA_001873635.1. Taxonomy (GTDB): domain Bacteria; phylum Bacteroidota; class Bacteroidia; order Bacteroidales; family Paludibacteraceae; genus Paludibacter. Next base: position 58,855 of record MNZK01000059.1, read on the forward strand.
ATCGATTATAAAATATGGTTAATAAGCTCACAACTAATCGGATATATACTTTCGAAGTTCATAGGAATCAAATTGGTTTCCGAAATGAAAAGCCAAAATAGAACCTATTATATTTTGGCTGTTATTGGAATGGCGCAACTTGCACTTTTCTTTTTTGCAATTACACCCCGCCCGTGGAATATTGTATGGATGTTTTTCAATGGTTTACCCCTGGGTTTGGTTTGGGGAGTGGTTTTTTCGTACCTCGAAGGGCGCAAAACGACCGAAATAATGGCTTCGGTGCTTAGTATCAGTTTTATTTTTGCCTCAGGTTTTGTAAAGTCAGTAGGCAAATATATTTTGATGAATTACAATGTATCTGAATATTGGATGCCTTTTGTGGTGGGCTGTTTGTTTCTTTTGCCCTTGATAGTTTCGGTTTGGTTGCTCAATATGATTCCGCCACCAAGTAATAATGATATTCAACATCGCACTGTGAGGTTACCGATGAATAGTGATGAGCGAAAACTTTTTCTGAAAAATTTTGCCTCAATATTAATTCCTGTGACGGCAATTTATGTTTTTCTAACCATTTTACGTGATATACGAGATAATTTTGCAGCGGAAATATGGTCAGAACTCGGCAGGGGGAATACCCCAGAAATATTTACAATCGCCGAACTTCCAGTGGGTGTAGGAGTGCTTGTAATTGTTGGTTTAATGTCTTTCGTAAAAAGTAACAAATTGGCTTTAAACACTTCTTTTTTTTTTATAGCTATTGGGTTTGGAGTTTCGATCTTTGCCACATGGGCTTTTCAATTGCATTACATTAACGGTTTGTCTTGGATGATTTTGATAGGTTTTGGATTGTATCTTGGATATATTACCTATCAGGCTATGCTTTTCGAAAGGTTTATAGCAACATTTAAGCAGACAGGTAATATTGGGTTCTTGTTCTATTTTTCCGATGCAATAGGTTATTTCGGAAGTATAACAGTTTTTGTACTTAAAAATTTTTATTCGGGGAATATCAGTTGGCTCAATTTTTTAGTCCAGTTAGTGCTATTTCTTTCAGTTATTAGTTTTGTACTATTTATTTTTACAGGTATTTTGTTACAAAGAAAATACAAATCAATTTGTTAAAACATCAACAGCAAACACAGCGAATTTATTGAAATTAAAACTTTCACATTGTTTATTGCAATAAGTAAGCTAACAGTTAAAAGATAAAATAAAAATAATGCGCAAATTACTTACTAATTATCCATTAAAAACAGAAACAAATGAATGCGTTACAACTACCTGAAAATCCCTATTTATTGTTAACACCAGGTCCTTTATCAACAAGCAAAACAGTTAAAGCCACCATGCTTCGTGATTGGTGTACGTGGGATGATGATTATAATGTAAACATAGTGCAGGAAATACGGCAGCGTTTGGTAAAAATGGCAACACGAAAACCTGAAAATTACACTTCAGTACTGATGCAGGGCAGTGGTACATTTTCTGTCGAATCGGTAATTGGGTCTGTAATACCTGAAAACGGAAAACTTTTGGTTATTTCAAACGGTGCTTATGGCGATCGCATGATTCGAATTAGCCAACTTTTGCGAATTGATTACAAAACGTATAAACTATTTGAAACACAACTACCTGATTTAGCCAAAATAGAATCAATTTTAGCCGATAATAAGGATATCACGCATTTGGCTGTTGTGCATTGCGAAACGACAACAGGTATTTTGAACCCTGTTAAAGAAATCACGCATCTTGCCAAAAAATATCATATAAAAACGATTGTTGATGCTATGAGTAGTTTTGGTGGTATTCAAATGGATATAGATGCATGGGAAATTGATTTTATGATTAGCTCTGCTAATAAATGTATTCAGGGAGTTCCAGGTTTTGGATTTATCATTGCTCGTACTTCCGAATTAGAAGCATGCAGCAATTATGCCCGTTCACACTCGTTGGATTTGTACGACCAATGGGCAACGATGGAAAAAGGCAAAGGGAAATGGCGTTTTACCTCTCCCACTCACGTTGTGCGAGCATTTATGCAAGCTTTGCTGGAGTTAGAAGAAGAAGGAGGAGTAGCTGCTCGTGAACAACGCTATACACAAAATCAGCAAACATTGGTAGCCGGGATGACAAGGTTAGGTTTTCAAACACTTTTACCAATTGCTTATCAATCGCCTATTATTACTTCATTTGTTTCCCCAGCTGATCGGGAATACAACTTCAAGCTTTTTTACGATTTACTAAAGTCGAAAGGATTTATTATCTATCCCGGCAAAGTTGCCCAAAGTGATACTTTCCGAATTGGGAGTATTGGCGAAATTTATCCTGTTCATATAAGTCATTTGTTGCATTCGATCCAGGAAATCAAATATTGGTCAAATTAACGGTGTTTTAATTTACTTATTACTGATTTTTTTTTTTTTGATGCGAGTTTAGAAAATTGAAAGTTTCTTATTTGTAAACAATTTTGCAATTTGTAACAACAACTTCATGTTTATATAAAACTACAATAACTACAATGAAATGTCACTGATCTACCTTTGTACTGAAATTATTGCGGCGAATAACTATAGATAAAGGGTATTGGTAAATAAAATAATCATGAAAAGAAAAATTTTGCTATTTCTGATTTTAGGTGGTGGATTAGTTTGGGCTAATGCTCAAATTACAACTACGGGACAAATTGCATCGAATAAAAAAATTGGCGGTGATTCGAGGTTAGAAAACACGATTAATTCGACGTTGATTGCCAATAATGAAGTTTATTTTAGGTTTAGTTCAATAGATCAAAGTACTTACTTGAATCAGCTTAATGATGGCGAAGCAGGCAGCCATTTCTTAGGTGAAACTTTGGCTAAAAAAACGTACTTGTTCAAAAAGCGTTATACTCACAAAGAACCTATTGCACCAGGTAGTTCGGCTACAAAACTAATTTATCGAAAGTATGACATTTATTTTTCAGTTAAAAAAATTGAAAAATATTTGAAAGCTGAACTTAAAAAGGGGAAAATTTCCACTGCTGATGCAGCTCAAAAATATAACAAAGTTCTTGATGTAGCATTAAATGTTTTGGACGAAGATACTGAAAAATTTCAACGTCGTATCCTTTTGGCAAATGGAAACCCATCCGATTTACTCAAAATATTTGTTTATGAGGTAAAACTCGAAAACTAATATTCCTTGAATTTAAACCCCCTTTTATTTGGCTTAAATTATTGATTTGCTGTGTTTTGTTAAATCAAAACGGAGTGACATTGGGGTTTTTATGCTCAAAAAACAAGAATTATAATCCATAAATTAAAAACAAAAACATGTCAAAAATTAACAAAGTAATTGGAGTAGTTTTATTACTTCTAATCAGTACTTTTGCTTTTTCGCAGAAGTTAACAGTACAAGGTAAAGTTATGGACTCGGATGGCTCGTCATTACCCGGTGTGAATATCACATTGAAAGGACTCGCTGCCGGTACGATATCGGATAATAATGGTAAATTCTCACTTCAAACAAATGTAGGTGATGTAGTTATGTTTTCGTATGTAGGTTTTGTTACGCAACAAGTAAAAGTGCGCAACGCCGAAATGAATGTAATACTTATCGAAGCCACTGAGAACATGAAAGAGGTAGTTGTCACAGCGCTTGGTATTGTTAAAAAGGCTTCCACTATTGGCTATTCAGTTCGCGAAGTTGAAGGTAAAGATTTGATAAAAGCACGAGACCCGAATCCTATTACCGGATTAACAGGAAAAGTCGCTGGTCTTTCGATAGGTGCAAATTCCGAGATGCTACGTAAACCAAATGTATTGTTACGTGGAGGTGAACTTACTTTATACGTTGTAGATGGCGTTCCTATAAGTTCTGATACCTGGAATATCAGCCCTGATGATATTCAAAGTTACAGTATTCTGAAAGGTCCGGCTGCGGCAGCTCTTTACGGCAGCCGTGCGCAAAACGGAGCAATACTTATTTCTACCAAAAAAGGGACAAAGGGGAAAAAAGGTCTTGAAGTGGAAATAAATACATCCAATGTGTTTGACAAAGGTTTTTTAGCTTTCCCCCGCGTACAGAATGAGTACGGTGGTGGCGAGAATCAACTTTATGCTTTTGCCGATGGTAAAGGAGGTGGCTTGAACGATAACGATTACGATACATGGGGCCCGAAATTCAGAGGACAACTTATACCTCAGTATGATGGTGAATATACTCCAAATCAAACATGGACAACTACTTTCCCAGGAGGACTAAAATACACAGGTAATATAATGCCAACGCCCTATTTGGCGCGTGGTGTGAATAATCTCGGAAATTTTCTTCGTACCGGTTTTCAAACCACAAATAACATTTCGGTTACTAAAACTGGCGAAGATTATTCGTTACGTACTTCGTTGTCCCATTCGTACCAACAAAGTATGATTCCTAATATGGATTTGAATATTACTAACCTCAACATGATAGCTTCGTATGCTATCAATAAACGACTAACAGTAGAGGCCAACCTGAATTTTAACTATCAGTATTCCGAAAATTTCCCAGATGTCAATTACGGACCAAACAGTCTTCTTTACAATGTTGCTATTTGGACAGGAGCCGACTGGGATGTAAACGACCCCAAAATTAAAGGCATATGGCAAGATGGGAAAGTAGGTATTCAGCCTATATTTGCCGAATATCAACGTTATCACAACCCTTGGGCTATGGTTAATTATTGGTTGAGAGGTCATCACAAAAAAGACATCTATGGTTATGTCACAGCAAACTATCTGATAAACGACAACTTGAATATGAGTTTACGCTCGCAAGTATCAACTTACGATCAGCTACGCGACGAGAAAATGCCGGTATGGGCTCATCCATACGGACGCGAGCAAAACTTAGGTGATTATCGCGAAGACCGTCGTAGCCTGTTCGATAGCAATACTGATTTGCAGTTGAACTACAACTATATGCTTGGCGATGCTGTTCAGTTATCTGGTTTGGTGGGTGGAAATATTCGTCAGTTAAGTTACAATTCAAGCTATACTTCAACCGATTACCTCAATGTACCGGGTGTGTACAGCTTTAGCAACTCACGTAATCCAATTATTGCCAACAGTTTTAATTCAACCATGCGTGTATTAAGCGGTTACGCCTCGGTAGATATGGATTTTGGCAAATATGCCACTTTATCGGGAACGGCACGTATCGACAAATCGTCAGCTATTTTGAGTACTAACGATACCTATTTTTACCCAAGTTTGTCGTTGGCAACATTAGTTTCCGATTATGTTAACATGCCTGAATTTGTTTCGTCATTCAAGCTAAGAGGATCTTATGCCATGGTAAAGGGAGTTCCAACATCCGAAACAATAGGCACTACACCGGGTAGCAACATTTACAGTTATCCACTTAGCTATGGTCAGAATTATTATAGCCCTTATGGAGGACCAACTTACGAACTAAACACCTCATATACACAAGCTAAACTGTACAATTCGCAACCTTCGGCTTCCTACACCAACACATTGAGCGACCCCAATATTGAACCATTTACCCGTGTCAGCTACGAAGAAGGTTTTGATATCAACTTGTTTAAAAATAAAGTTGATTTTTCGGCTACATTTTTTCAATACATCGACGGACCAAAAATTTTACAAAATGTAATTTCATCGGCTACAGGTTACACAGGCTATTATATTAATGCCCTTAAAACCCGTCGTAATGGTATTGAGCTGTCTATGGCTGTTTCACCTATTCAAAAGCGTAATTTTAAATGGGACATTAATGCTAATTGGAGCACTTACAACGAGGTTTATCTTGAATTGCCCAAAGGACAAGATACTTATAATACTTTTTTTAAAGTGGGCGACAGAACTGATGTGTTTTATGGTTCGGCATTTTACCGCGACCCTGCTGGAAATATCATTCACGACTCGGCAGGCAAACCACTTAACATGAAAGTTGCTCAGAACTTAGGTAACAAAAACGGTGATTTCCAATGGAGTTTCATCAATAATTTTACCTACAAAAATGTGTTTTTGTCGTTCCAATTTGATGGTAATGTAGGCGGTGTTATTGTAGATTACATTCACAATAAAACTATGCGTGGTGGTAGAAATATCGAAACTGTTCAAGGTGCATTCGGCATTGCACGTGACCTTGACGACCAGAATGCAGGTTCGTCAACTTATAAAGGCTCTTACGTTGGCGAAGGTGTTGTTGTTTCAAATGGAATTGGTATTGAATACGATACAAATACCGGTGCTATTACAAATTACGACCAACTCACTTTTGAACCAAATACAAGAACAACTCAGGTTCAAGATTATATAAGTAAATATTATGGTTTGGACGAAGCGAATTTAATGAGCAAAACCTATGCAAAATTACGCGAACTAACAATTGGCTACAACTTCCCAACTAAAATGGTTGCTCCATTAGGACTTACAAAGGCTTCGATATCGTTTGTAGCTCGTAACTTATTGTATTTGTATGCCGACGAACGTTTTAAAGATGTGGATTTGGATCAGTACAATGGCACTGATGGTTCTACAGGTTTACAATCGCCAACTACACGTCGTTTTGGTGTTAATCTCAATATTGTTTTCTAAATCCAGTGTAATTTAAAAAAAAATAAAAATATGAAACTCAATAAATTTTTTAGCATAATTATCGCTTTTACTGTTGTCGCATTTTCAGCTTGCTCTGATTTCGACGAATTAAAGCAAAACGTGAATGTACCAAACTCTGTACCTTCATCCTTATTGCTCAACGGCGTACTATATTCGATGCACGATGCACCATTTGGTACAAACGAGCGCCGTAGCCAGCATTTTTTAATCAATTACGAATACTACGGCAACAATCGCTACGACCTAGGAGCAGGAAGTAATTACTACACTAATTTGAAGAATGTGGCAAAAATGGAAGAGGAAGCTCTGAAACTTGGTTTACCCGAAAAGAACGTTTATTCGGCTATGGGAAAATTCCTGAAAGCATACTTTTTTAGTAAAATGAGTTTGCAAATGGGCGATATTCCAATGTCGGAGGCACTAAAAGGAGTTGAAAATCTAACTCCGAAATACGATACGCAGAAGGATATTTTCAAACAATGTTTTACCTGGCTCGAAGAGGCTAACACCGAATTAGCTACTTTTCAGACTTCAACAGCTGGTGGAACACTAAGTGGTGACTTTTATTTCGACAACGATTTATCAAAATGGCAGAAGGTAGTAAATACGTTCCGTTTACGCTTGCTTATTCATTTGAGCAAACGTAGTGATGATGCGGATTTAAATATCAAAAAACAATTTAGCGACATTGTTTCGGATGCCACAAAATATCCTGTAATGATGAGTGCATCGGATAATCTGCAATTCGAATACATATATCCTACTAATAATTACCCAAATAATCCTGGAAATTTTGGTTTCGATGCGTTACGTAACAATTGCAGCGACACGTATGTAGGATTACTCACCCGATTGAAAGATCCACGCGTATTTCTGACCTGCGAACCGGCTAAAGCTCTTGTTACTCCTACAACTCCTGCTACAAGTTTTGATGCTTTCAAAGGTGCAAATGCTGGTGAAGACTTAGGAGATATGTACAATAAAACGAATGCTGGTCAGTATTCGTTGCTTAATCGTTATCGTTACTATAGTACTTATACTGGCGAACCTTCACTCGAGATTAGCTATCAGGAAATGTGCTTCAATATTGCTGAGGCGATTAATCGTGGATGGATTGCTTCAGGTGCGTTGGGAAATGCCGAAGATTATTATAAAGCAGGTATTAAAGCTTCAATGGAGTATTATCAAATACCTGAAACTGGAAATATAACAGCTCATTTTTTCAAACAAAGTGCTAGTATTTCGGACGCCGACCCGTATGATGTATATACTATTCCGGTTGATTTTAATACTTATTACAATCAATCGGAAGTTAAATATAGTGGGAATACTGCACTTGGGTTGAAACAAATTATCGAACAAAAATACTTAGCAATGTTTCGTCATGGTGGATTAGAGGCTTATTTCACCTATCGACGCACCGGAAGCCCTGCTTTCGGCACAGGACCAGGAACGGGCAATAATCAGAAAATAGCTATGCGTTTTCAGTATTTTTCGAGCGAAAAATCATCAAATGCCGATAATTACAAAAAGGCTTTAGGTCAATATGAAGGTAGTGATGACATCAACGGTTTAATGTGGATATTGAAATAATTTAAAATATTTAGATAAATGAAACGATTCTTATTACACGTATTTGTTTTAACTTTAAGCGCTGTAATGCTTATGGGGCAAAACAAAAATAAGACAGAAAATTTCATTCTAGTAACAATCGATGGATTAAGATGGCAGGAATTATTTAATGGTGCTGATTCGTCTTTTCTCCACAATAAAAAATTAGTAGGTAATTATGACCAGTATGCAACAAAATATTGGAATAAAAACCAAACTGACAGGAGAAAAATGTTGATGCCATTTATTTGGGATGTAGTACAAAAAAAGGGTCAAATTTACGGGAATCGTTCAATCGGGTCTTTTGTGAATGTAAAAAATCCATATTGGTTCTCTTATCCTGGATATAACGAAATATTTACAGGATTTGCTGATGTACGAATCAATTCAAATGAGTTTGGACCGAATCCTAATGTAAGCGTTTTTGAAGCCCTGAATCAATCACCCGAATTTAAAGGTAGAGTAGCTGCATTTGCGTCTTGGGATGCTTTTAACGATATTCTAAACACAAAAAGAAGCGGATTAGTTGTGAATGCTGCATTTCAAAAATTAGAAGGTCTTAAAAGCAATAATATTGCCCTTATGAATAATATGCAAACGAAACTTCCCGATATTTTCAATGGTGTTAGACTCGATGCTTTAACATTCTACATGGGCTTTGAGTATTTAAAAGAAAAAAATCCGCGTGTGCTCTTTCTTGGTTTCGACGAAACCGATGATTTCGGTCATGGCGGAAGATATGGTGATTACCTGAATTCTGCTCATTATACCGATGAATTTTTAAGTACGCTTTGGAACTGGATACAAAATAATCCGACCTACAAAGACAAAACTACGCTTCTAATTACTTGTGATCATGGGAGAGGTGAAGGTTTTGATGGTTGGAGAAGCCATAGCTCTAAAACAGCCCATTCTGATGAAACTTGGCTTGCTGTAATCGGACCAGACACACCAGCGGTGGGTGAAGTTTCCAAAGGGCAGTATTACAATAATCAGTATGCTAAAACAATTGCTGCGTTGTTAGGTTTTGATTTTAAAAATGAAAATGATGTTGGTGCTAAAATTGATTTAGTATTTGTCAAATAAATTGAAAAATAAGAAATCTGTTTTTTACGATTTATTTCTAACAAAATACTCCTTACAAATTAAATTGTAAGGAGTATTTTTGTAATTTACTTGTTGGCTTAAATCTATTTTTGCTTAAATGATTGACGTTTAAGTTGAAGTTCATTGAGTGTGCTGCAGCTGTTAATTTTTTGTTTTATGGCATTCATCTGTTGCATAGTTTCGTCGTAACCTATTTTTACCAATCCATCAATGTCCGAGAACTCAAAAACTGATATTTCTTTTAAATCTGGCTGAATGCTAATTCCTAACGAATCGGAAATACTGTAATTTGTATCCTGCACAATCATGTTTTGAAGCTGCATCATGATATCGCCTGAGCCGGCTTTAGGTGGATTGTATGCTACAATACTACCAATTATAAAGTCAGGCTTAAAACAGTGCAACATAATATCGGTGGGGAAATTGTTGTAAATGCCTCCGTCGAAAAGTAATACACTATCTACCACTGCTGCCTCAAACAAAAATGGGTACGACATGGACGCCCGTATGGCAGTTGCCAAGTTTCCTTGCGAAAATATATAGGGGCGTTTGTTGTGAATATCGGATGCTACGCAACGAAATGGGACAAAAAGACTGTCGAAATTGACTTTCAACGAAATTTGCGCTTGTGTGGTAAGCATTTCTAAACTTTGCTGAACTTTTTCGGAGCTAATCATACGATAAGGCAAAATGGTGCCTTTTTGAAACCGAATGTTTATGCGCCTCCATTTTCTGAACGCGGCAGATTTGAAAAATGAAATCATTTCGTCGGGTTCCATGCCTAAAGCATACATGCCGCCTACCAATGCTCCAATGGAGGTTCCGGTAATGTAATCAATGGGTATTTCGTTCTCTTCTAATGCTTTGATTACTCCTATGTGAGCGATGCCAGGTGCTCCACCTCCACTAAGCACCAAACCTATCTTTTGCGAAAACAGTACTGTGGTGAACAATGTAAGTGAAATAAATAAAAATAGTTTCATATTTTGTTTGTTATGGTGCTTTGAAATTTAAGAAGTAAAATAAAGCCGAAATGATTAAGTATGTGTTACAAAAAATTTACAAAAAGGTTAATTACCCTTCAGAAGCTAAATAATTAATATATAATCTACTATATTTGTAGCAAAACATACAAAAACATAGAACAAATGAAAACCATTATAGTTATGCGCCACTCAAAGACAGATGAACAATCGATTACCGGAAATGATTTCGACCGAAAATTGCGTAAAAAAGGAATTGTTGCAGCTAAAAATGCATCAAAAAAAATGCAAGAGTTAGGAGTAGCTCCCGATTTGATTCTCACAAGTCCAGCAATCAGAGCAAAAAATACTGCTGATATTATTGCCGAACAAATCGAATTGAAAGATTCTATTTTAACTAAAAGTTATTTATACAACCGCCTCTATACTTTTTCCGAAATTATTGATGATATTATTTCGTTTAATAATGAATCGAAGATAGTCCTAATTGTGGGTCACAATCCAACTCTTGAATATTTGTGCCATCAAATTCACAAACAAAGTAATGAAACACTCCGAACTTCAAGCGGTGTAGTTTTTAATTTCGATACCGATAAATGGAATGATGTTCTTAACGTTGAAAGCAAAAGGGTTTGCTCTTTCGAACGAGAAGATTAACTTTCATTGGCTCAATTTAGGTAATATAAAGCAAATAAACAATTAACATTTTGGATATGCGCCATGTTTTGACGTATTCACTAATTTTCTACGTCCGATAATCTTATCCGATATTTGGGAAATGACACCCACCGTGTAGCAATTAGCAACCTCCGAATTGTAGATTATAAAGATGGTAAAGTTACATTTACTTACAAATACTATCGGGCAAAGACACTATCATTTGCACAACATGCAACTTCAAAATTCCGAACTCTCAGAAATAGACATCCAACAATTGCCTGAACCAGTAAAAAAATATCTTCGATATACAAGTTCTATTGCTAAACCCAAAGTGAATAATTTCAAAGTTGAATTTGTCGGCAAAATCAGAAGAGTTTGCTTCCTTACGGGTATCAATTGATTTTCGATGACCAAAGGGGAAACGGAAAATCACCGGCATATAACATAGATAGTATTAAACTATGTGCTTAGCACCCTGTAATTATATTTAAATGCTTTCCAGTTTTGCTATCCATTCATTAAACCGAACCGCTTTAGCCCTTAACCGCTCCAACCCTATTTCCTCAGCTAAAATTGCACCATATACAATTTTATTATATCCTTTAATTAAACTTTCCAAACGTTTCGATGGTGCTGTAGTCAAACCATCATTTATAAGTTCTGGATTGGCATGTAAGTTAATTGTTCTTTCCAATTCCAGGATATTAGTGAATTCGTTATCAGGTATATTGCCTTTAAATGTTTCGATATTATTAAACAATAAACCTTCAAACGCATGAAGTTGAATATATGGAATAAAACGGAATCTAACAACATCGTCAATATCTTCTTTCATCGCATTTTCAAGAAAAGTCATTCTGTCTATTTTATTGACGATAGTTTTACTTTCAGCCCATTTGGGGAAATTGTGGTAATTCTTTATGCCATAATAATCAATCAACAGCGTAACAGTAACATCTTCTTTCAAATGCAATAATATCTGACTTTTAATATGTTCCCAAGCTACAATACCACCCATCGATTTTTTTATCAATGGGGTTTCAATTACAATATCTCTGCTAAAAAAATGATTATACAGTACATCCTTGCAAAATTCCTGTTCGGTTTCTCCTTCACAAATAATAATTAACCTCTTCATAGTTTCATGTTATTTAGGTTGACCTCTGGTAATTATATTCCGTTTCCATAAATCATCAATCGTATATTCACTTAACCATGCCGAATGGCGTTTTATTGGCTGAAAGCCATATATACCATTAACCCGACGGCAACGCCTTGGGATAGAAAACGCTAAAAGTCCTCTCTGCGCCCTGCAAGGGCAACATAAATCCCCTACATCCCCTTTATCATCCCTTCAATAAACGCCACTTCTTCTTCACTCAACCCGTATTTGGCATACAGCTGGCGGTCGATATCGGTTACCGACTGACTCCAATCAATATCGGAAGAGGAAGTGAGGTCTTGGAGAGGAATAAACTGAAATTTATCTTTGGCAATATTTTGAGTCAGTAGGATTGTGGAAAGTAGAAATCTGAAAAATCTTGATTGAACATAGCTTTTCAAATTTAAAGCATCGGATTCATTATCAAATACAGAAAGCAAAAGATATGATTCTGTACAAATTACATTTGGTTCTAAAACTTCAATTCTTGAAACTACCTTCTTTTTTCCATCTTTATCTGATTGTCCTGCATGCTCGGCACTGGTTTTGGACATTATTACTTTCCATTTTCCAATCAATTCTCTATTTACTGTAATATCCTCAAGTTTCACATAAGAAATACCCTGACTACCATATAATGTAATTGAATCTTTCGAAGCTTCTTTATCACCAACAACATAACTTCTTAGACCAAAAGGTTTACTACTAAAAACTATTGTTGAGAAATTATTTTCACCTAATTCCTTTACTTTATTAATAATATGGATGGCCTCACCATCTCGTATGAATGAATCAAATTCATTTAAATGTCGTTTCGTTGTGGTTTTATTATTTTTTCTAATGTTTACTACGTTACATGAACCATCATAATTATAATTCCACAAAAAATAACATATTCCACCTGCTATATCAACACCTTGAAAACAATCTCTAGAATCATCATAGTCAAATAATTTGTGCATTCTTTTATCACCTAACATTGATTCTCTGAATTGGTCCAATCCTCTTCCTCCACTATACCATTTGGAAGGCATAATCATGGAAAGGAATTCTGGATTTACTTTTTTTGCAATATCTACAAATTTATCATACACAGGAACAGCACTTGAGCCTGTCCCACCACCATCCATCACCTGATACGGCGGATTCCCTACTATTGCGTTGAATTTCATATTGTCGTTGTTGTTTGCTTTCCAGTATGTTTTACCGAGTTTTACTTTTTCGATAAAGTTAGTGGGTTTGTTAATGATTTGGTTTATTAAATCTTCGAAATAGCGTGTGTTTACTTTTGCTTCATTGCGAAAACCCACGAGAGTTCTTCGCGTGATATATTTAGCCATTTTTGTTTTGCAAATCACAAAAATGTTTTCTGAAAGCGTTTTATCCCACAATGCGAGTTGTTGTTCGAGTGTTGGCGTCGGGTTCAATCCCATCGGGTCATCCGCTGCCAAGCGTGTGCGGTAAATACCGTAAGCCATATACAGCGGATAAAGACCTGATTTGGAGTTGATTTCCAAAATGAGGCTATCGGCATTAAATACATTGCGGGTTACTTCGCCCTGCTCCACGTATTGGGGCTGTTCCTGCGGGTTTTCCATCGCTTCGTCGAAAAAAACGAAACCGCCCATACAGTCGCCCACATGCATATTTACCACGCGCCAAGGCGTTAGCACTGTTTCTTTGTCGGGATTGCGGAAGGTATTGAAAATGGCTGTAATGCGCGCAATGCGTTCTTCAATAGTTAGTTTGTCGGCAGCCTTTGCCATAGCACGTATGCGTTTACCGGCAGCCCGGAATACATCAGGTTCGTAGTATTTTTTAAAACTATTGAACAGTTGCTTACTCACACCTTTGGGCATAAACTCCTCCCACGATTGCGGGTCAATGAGTTGTGCGAAATTATCAATTGTAATTTCCTCGTTTTCGTCGTTAACATCTGCTCCGTATATTAGTAATGGCATTCGGATAGAAATACCTCGAAGAATAGAAATGGCAGTTTCTTTGTTCTTTTTGCGTTCTTCTAAAATCTTTTTCTGTTCGTCAGTTAATACCTGTTTTTTACTCTTTTCTTTATCCTGTTGTTCGTATTCCTCATTGCTAAAACCCTGTTTGTTTAATTCAATATCGCCACTTTTGTGCATTGCCTTGGTTGTACCAATGATTTTCTTTAATCCATCGAATTCCTGAAGTTCAACATTATCTAACTTCAACAACTGATCGTTATATAAATTATTATCATCAAACCCATTGCGTACTACCCGTTCGATATATACTTTTTTGAGTTGCTCCAACATTTTATCCACGTTGTAGGCACTCATGCGCGAACCATCCACCGAAATAATGGGGCAGAAATTAAGAAATTCGCCCATTATATCACGGTCTTGTCCGGTAGTTTTACCAGCCTTTGCCGATATTTTGGCGGTTTCGGCTATTACTTTCAGTGTGCGGTCGGGCGCAAAGTCGAACACAAAACATTGTTCTTTTACCCGTCCGTTGATGGTGGCTGGCGTTTGCACTCGGAAAATGGTTTGCATATAACCCGAAGCCGAGGTATTGAACGAGCCGGAAAGCATAAACACGGCAGTCCATGCTTTTACCGATACGCCTGTGGTGAGTCGTCCACACGAAAGTGTAATGGTATAGGTTTCGTGCGGATTAGTCCCAATGGCATTTTCTACCTTTTTGAGTGCTTCCTGATTGGCTTCTTCTTCGTCGCCATCGCCCGCTACATTTACTATTTGAAACTGACTAAATACAGGATGCGCTTGCAAGTGAGCACTCAATGCACGAGCTTCTTTTACGCCCGGCACCATCCAAAGCGAATGGCGGAAATTATCGCAGTATTCTTGTGTGGCGTAAGGATAATTGCTGTGGTCGTCGGTTTTGCAAATCAGATTCAGAAAAGAACGTACATCGTTTTCGTGCAAAAAAGTTCCCTCTTTGTTTACACGGAAAAACTCACGGAAATTAAAAGCCACATCTTCGTCCACAAACTGCTTCATCAGTTTGCCAAGGTCGTAGGTGTAAATTCTCATGCGAGGCAACGAAGCATAGGGGTTAGGGTCGCCAAGATGAATATCATCCCAATCTTTTTTGGCACGTTGCTCCATCACATAATCCCATGTGTAGATTTCATCTTCTTTAAAGTCGTCGAATAAATTAAATGGCGTACCCGATAAGCGCAATACTTTCGTGTCGGTTTTCATCAATCCGCTCATTACATGTTCGCCCAACTCAGTTTTTGTGCCTTCGTGGGCTTCGTCCACAATGATAAAATCCCATGCCGAAGCAAACAATTCATTGTTTTTATCAAAATTGCCTCCTACCAATTCCGAACCACGTAAATCCTGCATCGAAGCAAAATACACGTATTTCACGCCACTTTGTTTGCTTTGCTTTTCGAGCGTGCTAAAGTTATCGCCTTTTGTTTTCGAACCGTATTTGAATGGCGTATCGGGTTCGGTAAAAATCTTCCCAAAATCTTCGAACCAACCGGCATCCACCACAGGGCGATGCGTGAGTATCAGTGTTCGGGTGAAATTCATATCTTTCACCACCTGCAATGCCGAAAGGGTTTTACCAAAGCGCATTTTGGCATTCCAAAGCATTTGATTACTTTTTTTGAATTGCTTTTTGGTTTTGTCAATGGCATCTTTTTGCTCAGGGCGAAAAGCAATAGGCGTTTTGTCGGTACTTATCTGGTGTGCTCCGAGCGAATCTTTGCCTTCTTTCACGGCTTTAATGGCATGTTTCACCGTTTCGAGGTCGGTCACAAACCACTCATTGGCTTTGTGTTGCGTATCAAAAGTTTTTTGTTTAATGCCCGAACGAATCAGCACATTGTGCACTTCATTATCCGAAAAAGCATGAATGGTTTTATTTTGAATAAACAGTGTAATTTCGGTATATAACAAATCGTAGGTAATACCAGCCGTTTGGGTATATTGAGTGATGCGTTTTTTGGCAGCCTCGTTCAGTGCTTTGCTGTTGGGCTCCAGTCCCCAGATATTCTCATTGTCGGAAGTAGCTTCCCCAATTTTCAGACAGCCCAAATGCTCCTTATCGTTGATACGAAACACATAAATGAGTTTAAGTTTTAATGCCGAAGTGAATTTCATAGGCTGATATTTTTATTTCAATAAATATAAATGTTTGGCTTTAAATTCCCTCCATCTTTAGATGGAGGACAACAATAATTCAAAAATCAATATTGGCTTTAGCCAAATTTTATCTTTATAATTGTTTGGCTAAAGCCCTTATTCTACATGCATTATTTTTAAGAATAGCCTAAAGGCCAATCCTATTTATTGTTATCTTTAAATTTCTCAAATCCATATTTCTCAATAAACTCATTATACTCTTCATCCCATGTTTTGTGTGCATGATGACTTTCTTGATTTTTGATGTAATTTCTTACTTTATCTACTAATGATTCCGAAACCGAAACAGCAAAATACTCATCCTGCCATTCAAATTTTTCTTTCAGGATATTCTGCTTGTTTATCCAATAAGATGATTCTCCTTTTATCAACTGCATTATTTTCCTCATTGTCTGATCATCGCCCAACGACACCAAACAATGGCAATGTTCCTTATACCCATTAATGAAGTCAATATAAATATCTTTCTTTTTAGCATTCTCTCGGATATGTTTCCACATTGCTAAGCGAAGCTCGGGTGTAGAAAGGTATGGAACTCTATTTTTTGTAGACCATACAAAATGAATGTAAACTTTTGCAAATGGCATAATTTATTATTTGTTGGTTTATAAATGTTTGGCTAAAGCCCCAATTCTATATGCTACATTTTAATGAATGGGCTAAAGCCCAATCCTATTCATGAATTGCCTCCTGCTTTAGCTGGAGGACAACAAATATCATATCTATCATATTGGCTTTAGCCAAATTCTATCTTATTATTTCTTCAGCAAATCCACAAACCGTGTTTTTCTGCCTTTTTTCCCAGTATCCAAATCTTTGACATTCCAATCTTTTATCAGGCAATAAACACCATTATGCTTGTGTATATTATCGGTTTTACAACCCTCACAAGGTGTAATAATCTCCTTTTCTCCAAATAATTCCCGCTCAATTTTTTTCCGCTCGCCACAACTATTGGGCACAACTCCTTTCAACCCATCCATTTGCCAAACGTTCCAAGATATGATATAGGCTATGTATTGAATAGATTTGAGCAAGGGTTGGTTGCCAAACTTTTGAACGTAATTTTCGATAAAAGTGTAGAGCATAGCTTCCCTTGCAAGTAATAAACTATCGCCTTGCCACTCGAAAGCGTAGGTGTTTTGGTAGGCTGTTTGTGTTGCTTCGAGCCACTCGCCAGTGGAATCTGCGTTTTCACTCACCACACGCAGTTTGCGGTCGAGGAGTCCAATGCGGTTTTCAATGGGGATAAATTCGCCAGTTGTGGTGTCGTAGCGGCTGGTAATGTAAGGAGCTTCACCACAAGTCATTTCCATTCGGGTGTCGCGATTATAGTGTTTCCAAGTTTTACCTTCGGGAAAAGTGACTTTTTCACGATTCACTATCCATGTGTGAGTACCATCAGGGTTGGTAATTTCTGTATTAAACGCGTTTTCATGTCCAAACCAAGCACCGTCAATCAGGTTGTTTTGAGCGTTGCAAATCCATGAGGGCGTAAATACTTCTGCCATATCACGCACTCTTGATTGCTGCATTTCTTTGTCTTTCTGTACGCGTGGCATTATGACATTGCCTTTGTCGCCTGTAATTAGTTCTGGGAGAATTGGCGCAGCAAAAGCATAACTTTCACCTAAATAGTGGTAGTTTTCAGTAGCCCAAAAGATGTTTTGTTGGGTTGTATGGTCGCGTAAAAGGGTTTCCAACACCTCGGGGCATTGTTCACGAATATCGTTTTCTTTAATGTCAGCTTCGTTTTTGTTTATTTTAAACATGCAATTGTTTTATCTAAAACTCGATAATAATAGGAATTCACAAAAGTACACATTTACTACAACTCAGCAATTTTGATTATTAAAAAAAAATTCGTCTCTGTCGACTTATGCCAAAGTTCTTTTTCAGGTTTCGCCTCTGGTTCTCTGTTTTTTTTTTCGGCCTGCTGGTAACGACCGAGGATAAGCGAATTTGGCGGTTTGCGGGCGTATTCGCTGTCGCACTGCGATGAAGTGAATCGGGCGATGAGCCTCCGAAATGCTGCGAATTTGGCTATTGCACATAGACGTTTGTTGAACTAAACCTTCGGTAAATATCAGATCATTTATCCCGATAGTACCTAATTTTTCCATTTAACATTCAAAAATAGAGATTTATTCTGATATTCACATTATAAATTATTAAAATAGACACCCTGCCGGTGGTACGGAGCAGAGAGGATTGCTGGAAATTTTTTCACACTCCGCGCATGCTCAAGCACAAAGTAATGCTCACCCTGGCTTACAGCGGTGGATTGCGGCTGAACGAGCTACGGCATTTGCACATTGCCGATGTTGATTTCTACCGCATGATGATACACATCAAGCAGGGAAAAGGGAACAAGGATAGATAGGTAGTGCTATCCCAGGTAATTTTTCGAGTTTAGAATCTGGTGTCATTTTTCCCATGTTTATTTAATTTGTCCCAAAAGTACAAAAAATGGTACATATTGCAATCTTTTTATTCTTTATTCTTATTTTGTATTGCATTCTGACTAAAGACCAAACAAATTATTGATAATCAATTATTAGCAAATTGAAAGTCTGTGCTTTCGAGTTCAAATTTAGTTATTTGTTTTTGTATTCTTTTATTTCTACTTTACTAAAATAAAAATTGAACTCAATTAACTGAACCCATCGGGTTCATATATTTGTAGAAGAATAGATTTACAACAGATATGCGACCCCAATTGGGGTCAAACATTGATTCATAAATGCGTTTTCTATAAATATTTGGTAAAGTTTGTTGGTTTTAATGACATGTTATCTATTCCGTTATTT
>MNZK01000042.1 GCA_001873635.1 Porphyromonadaceae bacterium CG2_30_38_12
TTTGCAAGCGCATTTTGAACTTACAAAATGCACTTGCAATAGAAATATAATATAATAATAAATAACTATCATTCAGCATGAAAACAGTCATTCAAATTCTACTTGCCATCTCTATCGTTTTGCTTGCCTATTTTTGCATTATGAGTATTGTAACTCCCATTCGTTTCGCTGAAGAAAAAGCAAAACGAGAAATAGTAATTATCGACCGATTAGTAGATATCCGTAAAGCAGAAGTGGAATATCGAGACCAAAAAGGAAAATATACCGACAACATCGATGAGCTTATTAAGTTTCTGAAATCCGCAAAGAAAAAAACCGTACTTAAAGAAGGTTCCCTAACCGACAAGCAACTTGAAGCCGGACTTACTGAAGTAGCTGCAACTAAAATTGTAAGACGTGGCAATATGCAGGAAATTATTACAAACGGGCTACAAGGTTTCCGCAGAGATACGGCTTATGTGAATTTAATTGAGTCTATTTTTCCAAACAAATATACCGCCGAAACTATCGACCAAATCAACGTTATTCCATTTACCGAAAATCAAAAATTTGAGGTTAAAGTGAATAACGATTACACCAACAACAATGGTATTAAAATTCCTTTGTTTGAGGCGTCTGTTCTCTACAGTGTTTATTTAAAAGACTTGAATCACCAGGAAGTGATTAACAAAATAGATATTCAAACAAAATTAGCTAAATTTCCGGGCTTAAAAGTTGGTTCGGTGGACGAACCAAACAACAATGCCGGAAACTGGGAATAAGCTTTACAAAAGACTTCCCCATGCAATTTGAAAACACAAAATATAGGTCTCATAAGTTATCCATCCGAATAAAGCCGGATGGATTTTCTTTATACGTGCTTGATAACAATCAGGATTTAGTTGCCTCAAAATCGGAACAAATTGCATTAACGTCTTATTCTACTAACGAGCTTATCGAAATTTTTCGATCGAAGTTAGAACCCGACTTACTGGCTCATGATGTAGAAGTTTGCTACGAAACAGAAATTTACACCTTAGTGCCAAACGGTATTTTTGAAGAGTCTGCTTTTTCTGATTTGTTGCATTTTCAGCACCCTAACTTTAACCCTGCGGACACAAAAATTGTCAAAAACACACTACCTGCACTGAAAGCATGGCTATTATATATGATGCCAAATTCAATTTACGAAGCCATAAAATTAATTAATGCACATGCCGTTTTAAAACATCCTATGACTGTTTATCTTTCAGAAATTCCACCAATTAACGCCGTATTTGTAAAGAATAGGGAAGGTAGAATGGACGTCGTGGTGATGCAGCAAGAGCTTCTTATGCTTGCAAATAGCTACAACCAAAGCACTGATGAAGATTTTTTGTACCATATTTTAAATACTTTTGAAACTTTACAATTAGATAAAAACTCGCTGCCAGTGCATATCTATGGCAATGAAATATCAGAATCACTACTTGTTTTACTCCGCAAGTACTTGAGAACAGTAATTACGACATAAAAAAATTAAAAACGTGCGCATAATAAGTGGAATTTTCAAAGGAAGACGTATCCATACGCCTACAAACATTAAAGCACGACCAACAACTGATTTTGCAAAAGAAGGATTGTTTAATTTACTGAATAATCGGATAGATTTTGAAGGTATTGATGTGCTCGATTTGTTTGCAGGCACAGGGAGCATAGGTGTGGAGTTTGTGTCGCGGGGGTGCAATAGTGTAACAGCAATTGAATTGAACGATACCGAGGCAAGCTTCATACGTAAAATGTGTAGTGAGCTCCATTTAAACAACCTGCAACTCTACCGCACCGATGTATTTAAGTTTTTAAATAGCACTAAATCGCAATTTGACTTGATATTTGCTGACCCGCCTTATGCGCTCAAAGAATTGGTAGATATTCCCGACTTGATTTTTAGCAAAACTATTCTCAAACCGGATGGACTTCTCGTTTTGGAGCATGGCGCTAATACGAATTTTGACCAACATGCTCATTTTTCAGACCATAGAAATTATGGCAATGTGCATTTCAGTTTTTTTGCAAACAAATAAAAAAAAAATACAAGCAGCCTTATCATCTACTTGTATTTTTTTTTTGAAGAGTTGGTTTATTTCTGATAAAATTGTATCAATGCATTGGTAGAGCTATCGTGCTGAAGCTGTACATTGGGCGTTTGCATTTCAGCTATTATACCCTGAGCCAATACTTTACCAAGTTCAACGCCCATTTGGTCGAATGGATTGATACCCCAAATCACACCTTGAACATAGGTGCTATGCTCGTACATGGCAATGAGTTTGCCTAAGTTTTGAGGTGTGAGCGTGTCCAAAAAGAAAGTTGAGGAGGGTCTGTTGCCTTCGAAAACTTTGTGAGGAATAAGCTCAGCTTTCACACCTTCGGCAGCTACTGCTTGAGCAGATTTACCAAAAGCTAACGCTTCGCCTTGTGCTATCATGTTGGCTATCAGATAATCTTGGTGAGGCGGCAGGTTATTTAATGGTTTTTTGAACCCAATAAAATCGCATGGAATAATGTCGGTACCTTGATGAATAAGCTGGTAGAACGAATGTTGTCCGTTGGTTCCTGGTTCGCCCCAGTAAATAGGGCTGGTGCTATAAGTTACCTTTTCACCTTCTAAGGTTACGTATTTTCCGTTACTCTCCATCGTAAGTTGCTGCAAATAAGCAGGAAAACGTTTTAAATAATTCTCGTAGGGTAAAATAGCCTGTGTCTTGGCACCCACAAAATTGCTGTTCCACACGGTAAGCAAGCCCATAATGACAGGAATATTTTGATTGAAAGGAGCTGTTCGGAAGTGCTCATCCATTTGGTTGAAACCTTCTAAAAGCGCGTAGAAATTAGCCACGCCTACCGCAATCATTGTCGAAAGTCCGATAGCTGAATCCATGGAGTATCGACCACCAACCCAATCCCAAAAGCCAAACATATTAGCCGTATCGATGCCAAATTTTGCTACTTCTTTTTCGTTTGTAGAAACGGCAACAAAATGACGGGCAACAGCCTTTTCGTCGCTGAGCGATTGAAGCAACCAAGTGCGGGCAGTGCGGGCATTGGTCATAGTTTCGAGCGTTGTAAATGTTTTGGACGATACCACGAATAGGGTTTCGTCGGGCGCCATGCCACGCACAGCTTCGGCAAAGTCATTACCATCAACGTTAGAAACGTAGCGGAAAGTCAGATCGTGTTTCGCATAAAACTTCAGAGCTTCGTAAGCCATTACAGGACCTAAATCGGAGCCGCCAATACCAATGTTCACAATGTTTTTGATGGGTTTACCAGTGAAACCTTTCCAGGCACCGCTACGAATTTCATTGGCAAAGCCCGACATTTTTTCAAGCACTTCGTGCACTTGTTTCACCACATCCACACCATCAATTAGCAAAGTAGCATTTTTGGGTTTACGAAGTGCCGTGTGCAACACCGATCTATTTTCGGTAATGTTGATTTTGTCGCCCCGAAACATGGCATCAATTTTTTCGCGCAAGCCACATTCGTTGGCAAGTTCGAGTAATAACGCTACTGTCTGGTTTGAAACCCGTTGCTTAGAAAAATCAAAATAAATGCCCAAATTATTGATTGACAATTCAGTAGCTCTGTCAGTATTTTGAGCAAAAAAATCTTTAATCGTTGTTTGTTTTTCAGCATTGTGCTGAGCTTCCAAAGCCTTCCACGACTTTGTTTCTGTGAGTTGTAGTTTCATTTTGTTATATATTTTGATAAGTTTATATTTATTTTTCTTATTACAAAGGCAACCAATACTTTACTCAGGCTGCTTTTCGCTAACTGAGTTTTTTGTTAAGATAAAATCGTTGCGTTTACCTGCAAAAATTTCGTACTGGTTATACCAACATTCCAATGTGCCATTCAGGAGCTTGATACGTTTAGAGGGTTTCAGACCTATTTTATCCAAACATTCCTCGTGCGAGCTAATCACCCAGCACGAAGAGCCCATAAATTTATGCTTCATAGTTGTACCCATAATTCCGTAAAGCCCATAAATATCGTCGGAGGTGATACGTTCGCCGTAAGGAGGATTGGTTACCATCATGCAATTGTCCGAAGGTTTTTCCACCTCCTTAATCGATTTTGTTTCCAAACTGATATACTTTGTCAGTCCAGCACTTTTAACATTTTGCTCACTAATGGCAATTGCCCGCGCTGAAATATCCGAACCGTAAATTTTGAAGTTGAATGGACGCTCTGCCGCATCATCGTGATAAATTTCATCAAAAAGCTCTTGGTCAAAATCTAACCATCGTTCAAAGCCAAACGATGAGCGATATAGTCCGGGTGGAATGCGAAGAGCAATGAGGGCTGCTTCAATAAGCAAGGTTCCGGAACCACACATGGGGTCGATAAAGTCAGATTGACCGTGCCAACCAGCCATAAGCAACATGCCGGCAGCTAATGCCTCGTTCAGTGGCGCTTCGTTTTGCGAAATACGATAACCTCTTTTGTGAAGCGAGTCGCCCGAACTATCCAACGAAAGCGTACAGCGATTCATGGAAATGTGGATGTTGAAAAAAAGTTGCGGATTATCTAAGCGCACCGATGGGCGGTCGCCTGTTTTTTCGCGAAACCAATCACAAATAGCATCTTTCACACGATAGGAAACAAATTTAGAATGTTTAAAATCCTCCGAATAAACAGTTGCTTCGATAGCAAAAGTCGATTTCACAGTCATTATATCGCCCCAATTAAACTTCATCAAAGCTGCATATACTTCATCGGCATCGGCGGCTTTGAAATGCAGCAAAGGTTTCAGCACGCGCGATGCCGTACGTAAGTGCATATTAGCCCTGTACATCAGGGCTTTATCGCCCGTAAAACTTACCGCGCGGCGTTGTAATTCCACATTATTTGCACCCAAATTAATTAATTCCGTAGCCAATACTTCTTCTAAACCCATAAAGGTTTTAGCAATCATTTCATATTCCATTTTTTATATTTTATTTTGCGAACAAATCAAATTCCGTAGCATCAACAATGGTAGCATTGTAAAATTCGCCTACCAGAATCCCCTCTGTATCAATGGGTATTAGCACTTCGGGATCTACTTCGGGCGAATCAAATTCGGTGCGCCCAATATAGTACTTGCCCTCTTTGCGATCTATCATTACTTGCATTTGTGTGCCAATTTTCGCTTGATTTATTTCGGCAGAAATACTTTGTTGCAAAGCCATTATGTCGTTCAGGCGTTGCGCTTTCACTTCTTCCGGAATGTCATCTTCGTAGGTTTCGTAAGCGTGTGTGCCCTCTTCGTTAGAGTAAGTAAATGCGCCCAAACGCTCAAAACGCGCAAAAGCCATAAATTCTTTCAACTCAGCAATGTCTTCATCTGTTTCGCCCGGATGCCCCACCAGCATGGTGGTTCGGATATGAATGCCAGGCACTTCACGGCGAATGTGTTTAATTAGTTCGTAAGTTTGATCTTTTGTAATTTTGCGGCGCATAATGCTTAGCATCCTGTCGCTCACATGCTGAAGCGCAATATCCAAATAGCTGCACACATTCGTGCGTTCGCGCATG
The DNA here is from genome assembly GCA_001873635.1 of Porphyromonadaceae bacterium CG2_30_38_12. Lineage (GTDB taxonomy): Bacteria > Bacteroidota > Bacteroidia > Bacteroidales > Paludibacteraceae > Paludibacter. The sequence goes on from MNZK01000042.1 coordinate 5,542, forward strand.
ACGCGCAAAATATCGTACGGGAACTGAGCAGGATATGCATAATGCAGTCGCAACCACTGCACCCCAGGAATATCCGAAAGACGTTCGAGTAATTCGGGTAGCTTTTGAGCCTTGTATTTATCCAACCCATAGGACGACAAATCCTGTGCAATGATATTAAACTCCTTCACACCTTGCGCCACCAAATTTTTCACCTCCAGCTCAATATCTTCCATGCTACGTGAGCGGTGTTTTCCGGTGATAATAGGAATGGCACAGTAGGAACATGCGCGGTTGCAGCCTTCAGAAATTTTGAGATAAGCAAAATGCGATGGCGTTGTTAGCGTGCGCTCCAACCGCAAATCGGCTCGATACTCCTGACCCAAATCAGTTAGAATATTTGTGTAGTTAAATTTGCCGTAGAACTTGTCCACCTCGGGAATTTCGATTTGCAGCTCTTTCATATAGCGCTCCGACAGGCATCCCATCACAAAAAGTTTATCTAATTTTTTCTTGCGTTTACGTGCTGCAAATTGTAAAATGGTATTAATGCTCTCCTCTTTGGCATCGCCAATAAAGCCACAAGTATTGATAATAACCATATTGCCATCAGGCTTAGCTGCATCGTGACGCACCTTGTAACCCAAGGCTTTAAACTGACGCATCAGTTGCTCCGAATCGACTAAATTCTTAGAGCAACCAAGCGTTATTACATCAACGGTTTGTTTCATTGTTTATTTTTTTTATTGAAAAAGAGATTCCACAAATGCCTTTCGATCAAACACTTGCAAATGTTCCATGCCCTCGCCCAAGCCGATATATTTGACTGGGATTTTAAACTGATCGGAAATGCCTATTACCACGCCACCTTTGGCTGTGCCGTCTAATTTGGTAATGGCTAATGCATTCACTGCTGTAGCTAAGGTGAATTGCTTTGCTTGTTCAAAAGCATTTTGACCCGTAGAGCCATCGAGCACTAACAGTACTTCGTGTGGCGCATTGGGGATAATTTTTTGCATCACATTTTTTATTTTTGTGAGCTCGTTCATTAAGTTTACTTTGTTGTGCAAGCGTCCCGCTGTGTCGATAATTACCACATCGGCGTTGTTAGCCTTAGCCGACGATAGAGTATCGAAAGCCACCGAAGCAGGGTCGGCGCCCATTTTTTGTTTCACCACTGGCACACCAACGCGTTCGCCCCATATAACCAACTGCTCCACGGCAGCTGCGCGGAAAGTGTCGGCGGCACCCAGATATACTTTTTTGCCAGCCTTGTGAAACTGATAAGCCAATTTGCCAATGGTAGTTGTTTTACCAACTCCATTTACGCCCACCACCATAATCACATAAGGTGTTTGAGGCAAGGTTCGGTCAAAGTCGATAGGCATTTCCGAATTGCTTTCCGAAAGTAAATTTGTAATTTCTTCTTTCAGAATGCTGTTCAACTCGGCTGTTCCTACAAATTTATCGCGTGCCACGCGTTTTTCTATGCGCTCAATGATGCGCAAAGTAGTTTCTACGCCAACATCTGAACTAATAAGTACTTCCTCCAGATTATCTAAAACTTCTTCATCTACTTTCGATTTTCCCGCTACTGCGCGCGTTATTTTAGTGAAAACACTATCCTTCGTTTTTTGTAATCCTTCGTCGAGAGTTTCTTTTTTATTTTTACTAAAAAAATCAAATATACCCATTTTTAGTTTGTTTTATTATTTTGAGTTCCAAGCCCCACCTAAGATTTATGGAATTATTCATTGTCAATTATTAATTGTTTCCCGTCCCTCGTAATAATTAATAAAAGCCTTGTTTACCAACCGATTGCCACCTGGTGTAGGATAATCGCCAGTGAAATACCAATCGCCTGTATGGTTTGGACAGGCAGCATGCAAACCGTCGATAGTTTGATACACAAGCTCTACGGGACAATCTACCTCATCAGGCGTAAGCATTTTGGCTATTTGCACCGATACTTCGTCTTGTGTAAACGAACTATAAATTTCAGTTACATAATTCACGATAAGCTCTTTTGGCAAATTTTCTTGTTCTTTTGATTTGCGATAAACTGTGTCGATAATATCTTGTTTACCTTGATCTTTCAGCAATTGAATGGCAGCCCTGAAAGCACAAAATTCGCCCATGCGGGCCATGTCGATACCATAATAATCGGGGAAGCGAACCTGTGGCGAGGAGGACACGATGACAATTTTTTTGGGCTCCAAGCGGTTCATTATTTTTAAAATGCTCTGCTTGAGTGTTGTGCCTCGCACAATGGAGTCGTCTATGGCTACAAGCGTATCCAACTTGCCACGTCGGATGGTGCCATAGCTCACATCGTACACGTGTGTGGCAAGGTCGTCGCGCTCGTTGTTGGTCGAAATAAATGTACGCAACTTTATGTCTTTTATGAGCACTTTTTCAATGCGTGGAGCTTGTTTTGTTTCTGCTTTAATGCCATCAATCATTCCATAAAAAGCCACTTCCGCGGTGTTGGGTATAAACGAAAACACGGTATTTTCAATCTGATTATCTATGGCTTTCAAAATACTCTTGCTAAGCGATTCGCCTAATTTTTTACGCTCCTTGTAAATGTCGATATCACTACCACGTGAAAAATAGATACGTTCGAACGAACATTTTTTCAATGCTCCTTTTTGTTCGCGAATAGTTTCAAATTTTATATCGCCATTACGTTTTATAATCAAAACTTCACCCGGAGTAAGTTCATTCACCTGCTCTTCTTTCAAATTCATAGCAGTCTGTATCACTGGGCGTTCGGAAGCAACCACTACGATTTCATCGTCGGCATAATAAAAAGCCGGACGAATGCCTTTGGCATCACGAAACACAAAAGCATCACCATGCCCAAGCATACCACAAATTGTGTAACCACCGTCCCACATTTTTTCCGATTTACGAATAAACGAGGCTATATCTAAGTTTTCTTCTATTTTTTTAGTAATAATAATGTCGTTTGAATAGCGTGTTCGGAGGCGATTGTATTCCGCCTGTACCTCTTTATCTAATTTAAAACCAAGCGATTCAAGCATTAAAAAAGTATCGCCTTTGTCGCGTGGGTGTTGCCCTTTGAGGTTCAAATGGTCAAAAATTTCTTCCACATTTGTCAAATTAAAATTACCGGCAAGCACCATCGAACGGTTTTTCCAATTGTGCCTACGCAAAAATGGATGCACGTAGGATAAGCCACTTTTACCTGTTGTGCTGTAACGTAAATGCCCCAAATACAACTCGCCGGCAAAGGGATAATTCATTTTTGCGAAGTCACTATTCTGAGCATTTTCAGTATGTTGCTTTTGCATGGCATTGTTGATGTTTGCAAAAATTTCCTGAATAGCATTTTTCCCTTCAACCCTATCCCGCCAAATATACTCTTCACCGGCAGGCATATCCAATTTTACGGTTGCAATACCAGCACCTTCCTGTCCGCGGTTATGTTGTTTTTCCATGAGCAGATACATTTTTTGTAAACCGTATTGCCACGTACCGTATTTTTGCTGATAATACTCTAAAGGCTTCAGAAGCCTTATCATTGCTATTCCACACATGTTGTTTTTGCTGTTTTTTTGTCTAAATACAAAGGTCAAAATGCCGCAGGGCTTTTGACCTTTATAAAGTGTATGATTCTATTGTTATTCTACTGTAACCGATTTAGCTAAATTTCGCGGCTGATCCACATTGCAACCTTTCACCACAGCAATGTGGTATGCCATTAGCTGCAACGGAATGGCTGCCAACAGGGGCACAAAACATTCCTCCGTATCCGGAATGCTTATAGAGTAATCCGAAAGATTTTTTACCACCACATCGCCTTCAGTAACTATGGAAATTATTTTTCCTTTGCGGGCTTTAATTTCCTGTATGTTGCTAACAACTTTTTCGTACATACCGGCTTTGGTGGCAATTACCACCACAGGCATTTCCTGACTAATGAGCGCAATGGGTCCGTGTTTCATTTCGGCAGCCGGGTAACCTTCGGCATGTATATACGAAATTTCTTTTAACTTTAATGCCCCTTCCAAAGCTACTGGGAAATTATATCCGCGACCTAAGTAAATGAAATTTTGAGCATAAGTAAATGTTTTTGCAAACTGCGAAATAGTTTCATTTTGCTCTAAAATACGTTTGATTTTATTCGGAATATTGGCTAATTCTTCGACACATTTCTCATAGAACGCATTGGTTATAGTGCCTTTTTCTTTTCCAATGAGCAAAGCAAGCATGAGTAATACTGTAACTTGAGCAGTAAATGCTTTTGTAGAAGCTACACCAATTTCGGGACCGGCGTGTGTGTAACAGCCCGAGTGCGTCATACGCGGAATGGAAGCTCCGACCACATTGCAAATACCAAAAATAAATGCGCCTTTTGATTTGGCAAGCTCAACGGCTGCTAAGGTATCGGCTGTTTCGCCCGATTGCGAAATAGGAATTACCAAATCTTGTTCATTGATTACCGGATTGCGGTAGCGAAATTCCGACGAATACTCCACTTCAACAGGTATGCGTGCAAATTCTTCAAAAGCATATTTACCTATCAAGCCAGCATGCCACGAGGTGCCACAAGCAGTTATGATGATACGCTTGGCGTTCAAAAACTTTTCTTTGTTATCAATAAATCCAGAAAGTTTTATGCTTTTTTCATCAATGCTAACACGTCCGCGCATACTGTCGCTAAGCGTTTTGGGCTGTTCAAAAATTTCCTTAATCATAAAATGCGGATAGCCTCCTTTTTCGAGCTGACTAATCGTCATTTCTAATTTTTTGATTTCAGGCGTTTTCTGAACATTAGCTATCGTTTTTATCTCTATGCTTTTGCCACGTTGCAAGGTAACAATTTCTTCATCGCCCACATACACCACCTGGTCGGTATATTCTACAATGGGAGTGGCATCGGAGGCTAAAAAAAACTCATCGATGCCAATGCCCACTACCAGCGGACTGCCTTTGCGTGCTGCTACTATTACATCGGGAAAACTTTTTTCGATAACACAGATAGCATAAGCACCAATTACTTGATTTAGGGCTAATTGCACTGCTGATGTCAAATCAACACCGTTCGATTTTTTAACATATTCGATGAGCTGTACCAACACTTCTGTATCTGTTTCGCTGTGAAAAGTGTAGCCTTCTTTTATCAGCCCTTCTTTAAGTAGCGCATAATTTTCGATAATGCCATTGTGTATAATAGCCAATTCTTCGGACTGCGAATAGTGAGGATGTGCATTCACCAGATTGGGCTCGCCATGTGTAGCCCAGCGTGTGTGGGCAATACCAATATTGCCACTAATATCTTTTTGACTTGCAAACTGAACCAGATCGGCGACTTTGCCTTTGGCTTTATAAACATTTAATTTGCCATCGTGTATCAGGGCTATGCCTGCACTGTCATAGCCACGATATTCTAAGCGTTGCAGTCCTTTTATCAAGATGGGATAAGCTTGTTGCTTACCAATATAACCTACTATACCACACATAAATAAATTCGTTAAGTTAATGTAATTCTATATTTTGTTTTTAATTCTCTCCATGGCAATTTGCGTACCTTCGCGGCTACTAAAACCGGTGAAACGCATAAACCCCTCACCTAACTGCCCAAACACTACGCCAGGCGTTCCAACAAGTTGAAATTCGTATAATAATTGATGAAAAAACTTCCACGATGGCGTGTCCTTAGGCGTGCGAAACCAAACATAAGGCGAACTTTTTCCACCATAAACCTCTAAACCACAATTAAGAAGCTCTTTGCGAATAATGCTGGCATTGGTTAGGTAATAGTTCACTAAGTCTTGCACTTCGGCTTTGCCCTTGCGAGAATAAATTGCTTCGGCACCACGCTGCACCACATACGAAACTCCGTTGGTGTAGTTGGCTTTCCGCCTATTCCACAGTTTGTTCAAAGCAGCCATTTCGCCCATTTTGGTATATACCATCAACTCGGGTGGGATAATGGTGTAACCACATCGAAGCCCCGTGAAACCTGCTGTTTTAGAGTACGAACGTATTTCTACCGCTACTTTTTTGGCTCCTTTTATTTCGTAAATGCTTTTTGGCACATCCTCTTCGGTAATGTAGGCATTGTAAGCGCCATCGTAAATAATAATGCTCTCATGCTCAATGGCATAATCAACCCATTTTTTTAAATCGGCTTTGGTGAGGGTTGTGCCGGTAGGGTTATTGGGGTTACAAAGGTAAATAATATCTACTTTCTCTTCGGGGAGCTCGGGTTTAAAACCTGTCTCGCGCGAGCAACGCAAATAAACCACATTGCTCCATTTTTGATCATCATTCAGGAAACCAGCCCTACCACTCATGATAGTAGCATTTTCGTAAACCGGATAAACGGGCTCGGCAATAGCAATTATATTATCTCTTCCAAGCACATGACCTAAATTGCCAATGTCCGATTTGGCGCCTTCGCTTATAAATATACTTTCTTTGGTAAGACTAACGCTATTGGAACGATATTCTTTTAGTATTTTCTCAATCAAAAAGTCGTAACCTTGAGGCGGGCTGTAGCCTCTAAAGGTATCTACATGCGACATTTCGTTGATAGCTAAGTGCATGGCTTGCACCACTTCGTTGGTCAAAGGACGGGTTACATCGCCCACACCAAGTCGAATTATTTTGGCTGTAGGATGCAAAACTTTATACGCATTCACACGTTTTTCTACCTCATCAAAACAGTAGATTTCGGGTGTTTTTAGGTAATTCTCGTTTGCTAATGCCATGTGTGAGCAAGTTGCTAAAAATGTTTTGTAAAAAAATACATTAATTCCAAGTGCAAATTTGCGATTTTTTTTCCGAAAATGAAAATTTTAATACATTTATTGCCAAAAATCAAGCATGTTTAATGATAGTAAAGCCTTAGCATCAGTTATAGCCAAAGTAGCTAAATAAATACACTGTGAGGCGTATGACCCAAAGTTATTAAGTTGGGTAGAAAAGAGTAACATGCAACAATAATTTTAAACAAAAAAAAATAGTTAATAAATTATAGGACATTTTTGATTATTTTTGCAACGCATTTGCACATAAATTTTAATTAAAAAATTGTTTCTCCACCATGTCTTTCAAACAAATAGCAAATAGAATTTGGGTTTATGTAAAATATCCAATAAAATTTAAAATGGATAGTCAAAAGTTTTTAAACCAAGGAAAATACAACCGTTTGGGTCTTTTTGGATTTCCGCCAAACTATTTTTTTCTTCCACATTTCAATCCGAATAGCGTTGTCGTTGATGTTGGTTGCGGATTTGAAGCAGAGCTTTCGGTTACGCTTATTGAAAAATTCGGTTTAAAATCTTTCGCCATAGATCCTACTCACAAACATGCACCTTTGTTGCAAAAAATTGAAGCTGAGCATGTTCCAAATTTGACTTACTGGCAATATGCTTTGTCGAGTGAAAATGGAGAAACAGTTTTTTATGAGGCTGAACATTGTGAAAGTGGCTCGCTACTTACCTCACACACAAACGTGCAAAACGACACCGTACAAGCCTATCAAGTAAAACTCATTGATTTACAAACTCTTATTGGAATGACAAAAGCTGTAACCATTGATTTACTTAAAATTGATATTGAGGGTGCTGAATACAGCCTTTTTAATAAAACTAATTTAGATGCCTTGAAGCATGTGAAGCAACTTTTTGTTGAATTTCATCACATTTCTGTTAAAGATTATAATGCCAACGACACTAAAAATATAGTTAAAATTATTGAAAATCAGAATTTTAACAGCTTTAGCTATGATGGGTTAAATTATTTATTTTATCGTAATCAGAACATTCAATAAATAGCACAGATGAAAATATTAATTACCGGTTTCGCTGGTTTTATTGGGAGTAAACTTACCCAACAACTTGAAGCCGAAGGTCATCAATTACAACTTTGCGACATTGCCAACGGCATAGATATAAGTAATTGGGAAGTGGTGAAAACATTCACAGATATAGATATTGTGATTCATTTGGCTAATCTGTCGTTTGTTCCTGCCTCATTTGCTCAGCCCAAAAACTTTTACCAAACAAACTACATCACCACGCTCAATATGCTGGAAATGTGCAGGATACAGAAGGCTCGTTTCATTTATTTGAGCTCTTATATGTATGGCACCCCAGCTTATCAGCCTATCGATGAGCAGCATCCATTAAATGCCTACAACCCTTACTCGCAAAGCAAATTAATTTGTGAAAGTCTTTGTGAAGGCTACCATCGTGATTTTCAAGTGGCAATAACAATTTTTCGACCATTTAACATTTACGGCAAAGGTCAAAATCCAGATTTCTTGATACCTACGCTCATTAGGCAGGCTTTATCATACGAAATAGTTATCAAAGACGACCGTCCGAAAAGAGATTATGTTCATATTGACGATGTGGTAAGAGCGCTAAGTTCTGCCGTAAACAATACACATGCAAGTGAGCAAATGCAAATTTTCAATTTAGGAACAGGAATGAGCTATTCGGTAAAAGAATTAATTGATATTATTCAAAAATTATCAAAAAAACCGATTACATATACTTGCCTGAACGAAATACGACCTAACGAAGTGATGGATACGCGTGCTGATATTACAAAGATTAAAAAAGTATTGGGATGGGAACCGCTTATTACTATCGAAGATGGTATTTCACAATTGTTGCAAGCTGATGAGTAATTTTGATTTTTAAAATAACTAAAAAACGATGAGAAGAATTTTAGTAACCGGAGCAGGTGGTTTTATCGGATCACATCTGGTTGAATTATTGGTTGCGAAAGGCTATGACGTGAAGGCTTTTGTGCATTATAACTCTTCCAACACATGGGGTTGGCTCGATAGCTCCACGGTGAAAAATGATGTGGAAGTTATAAGTGGCGACATTCGTGATATGGACTCGGTGTATGCCGCCATGCAGGGCTGCGATAGTGTCTTTCATCTGGCTGCGCTTATTGGCATTCCGTATTCGTATGTTTCGCCACAGGCTTATATCAAAACAAATATCGATGGCACATACAATGTGTTGCAAGCAGCCCGCCAGCTTGGTGTTGCAAAAATAATGGTTACTTCTACCAGCGAAACATACGGAACGGCACAATATGTACCCATTGACGAAGGTCATCCCATGGTTGGTCAATCGCCTTATTCGGCGACCAAAATAGGTGCCGACCAACTCGCTATTAGTTATTTCAAATCTTTCGATTTGCCTGTTAAAATTGTTCGTCCTTTCAATACCTTTGGACCACGCCAGTCAGCCCGCGCTATTATTCCAACAGTAATTTCCCAAATTCTGAGCGGCAAAACGAAATTAAATCTGGGCAATCTCACTCCGACACGCGACCTCACTTTTGTAAAAGATACTGCCAATGGATTTCTGCAAATTGCCTTAGCCGACGGACTTTTTGGCGAAATTACCAACATTGGTATGCGCAAAGAAATTACCATCGGCGATTTGGTAAAATTAATTGCAAAACTTATTGGAACAGCAGTTGAAATTCACTCCGATGAACAACGCATACGCCCAGATAAAAGCGAGGTAGAACGCCTGTATTGCAACAATTCCAAAATAATTGCCAACACACAATGGACGCCAGCTTTCACGCTCGAAAGTGGACTTAGCGAAACAATTGAATGGATAAAAAGTAATTTATCGTACTTTAAAACAGATATTTACAATGTGTAAACGCGCCGTAATTCTTGCTGGTGGAAAAGGAACCCGCCTCAAACCATATACCATAAGCCTGCCCAAACCTTTGGTGCCAATAGGCGAGATGCCGATTATCGAGGTTATTATTCGCAAATTAGCGCTTGCTGGTTTTGAGCATGTTACCATCACTGTGAACCACATGGCTGATATTATTCGGGCTTTTTGTGGCGATGGCAGCAAATGGGGGCTCAAAATAGACTATTCGTTGGAAGAGAAACCGCTTAGCACTATGGGTCCGCTCAAATTAATTCAGGATTTGCCATCGGATTTTTTGGTAATGAATGGCGATGTGCTTACAGATATAGATTTTGCTGCATTTTATGAAACACATGTTGCCGAGAAAAATATTTTTACGATTGCCGCTCACCAGCGGGAACAAAAAGTCGATTATGGGGTACTCGAAACCGGAAGTGATAATAGATTAGTAAACTTTATAGAAAAACCCATTACGGTTTACAATGTAAGCATGGGCGTGTATATGGCAAACAAACAGATACTCGATTATATTCCATCAAATGCTTTTTATGGTTTCGATCATTTAATGCTCGATTTGATAAAAGCAAAAAATCCAGCATCTGTAAAAATTCATAAGGGATATTGGTTGGACATTGGGCGCCCCGACGATTACGAAAAGGCTTGTGAAGATGTAGTAGCAGGTATTCTGTAATTTTTTTGTATCAGCTATTGTATATTCGAGAAAAAACATTACCTTTGCACCCACAAAAAATATCGCGGAGTGGAGCAGTGGTAGCTCGTTGGGCTCATAACCCAAAGGTCGTTCGTTCGAGTCGAGCCTCCGCAACTACAAAAAAGAGAAAGTGTAAAAAAATACAGTTTCTCTTTTTTTTGCTTGTTTTAGCCTTCTGTTTCTAATTCACAACTACGTTGCTCATCCCGCCCAGCCTTCACGGTCTAAATTACGATAATTTATAGCCTCTGCAATGTGGTTTGCCAAAATATTCTCAGCTGCATCCATGTCGGCAATGGTGCGGGCAACCTTGATAATGCGGTCGTAGGCGCGAGCAGACAGGTTGAGCCTTTGCATAGCGTTTTTGAGCAATTCGCCTCCTGCTTTATCGATGGGCGCAAAGGTTCGCATTTGCTTGGACGACATTTGGGCATTGCAATAAACGCCTTTTACATGCTCGAACCTTTTTTCCTGTACTTGGCGTGCTTTGATAACTCTTTCGCGTACTTTTTCGCTTGATTCGGCATCTTTTAGCTCCGAAAGCTTATCGAAGGGCACGGGCACAATTTCAATGTGTATGTCGATGCGGTCTAACAAGGGACCCGAAATGCGGCTTAGGTATTTTTGAACCACGCCAGCACCACATACACATTCGCGGTCGGGATGATTGTAATAGCCACATGGACAAGGATTCATGGCTGCTACAAGCATAAAACTGGCAGGATATTCGATGGCAAATTTTGCTCGTGAAATACAGATTTTTCTATCCTCGAGGGGCTGCCGCATCACTTCAAGCACCGTTCTTTTAAACTCCGGAAGTTCATCTAAAAACAAAACGCCGTTGTGTGCTAATGAAATTTCACCGGGCTGAGGAAAAGTCCCACCTCCAACCAAAGCCACATCGGAAATGGTGTGGTGTGGGCTGCGAAAGGGGCGTTGCGAAATAAGCGACGTGTTGTTGTCCATATTCCCCGCTACCGAATGTATTTTGGTTGTTTCCAATGCCTCTTGCAAGGTAAGTGGGGGCAAAATGGTTGGTATGCGCTTTGCCAGCATAGATTTTCCAGCACCTGGAGGTCCTACCATGATGATGTTGTGTCCACCTGCTGCTGCAACTTCCATAGCCCGTTTTACACTCTCCTGACCTTTTACATCTGCAAAATCAATTTCCGAAAGATTGACATTTGAAAAAAATTCTGCGCGTGTATCCACAATGGTTGGAGCAATTTCTTTTTTCCCATTCAGAAATTCAATTACATCCAAAATATTTTCAACGCCATATACTTCTAAGTTGTTTACCACCGCAGCTTCACGGGCATTTTGCAAAGGCAGAATGAAGCCTTTGTAACCTTCTTCGCGTGCTTTGATGGCAATAGGCAAAACCCCTTTGATGGGCTGCAAAGTACCATCAAGCGATAATTCACCCATGATAATGTAGCTATCTAACTCTTCGCAAACTATTTTTTCGTCGCCAGCCAACATGCCTATTGCCAAAGCCAAATCGTATGCTGAGCCTTCTTTCCGAATGTCGGCAGGCGCCATGTTGATTACAATTTGCTTGCGCGGAATTTTGTGTCCGTTGAATTGTAATGCTGAGGCAATGCGTTCGTGACTTTCTTTCACGGCATTGTCGGGAAGCCCTACCAGAAAGAACTTAATACCCTGACTAACATTTACTTCGATAGTAACAATGGTGGCATTAATGCCCTGAACTGCTGCTCCAAAAGTTCTTACTAACATGCTATTATTTTTCTTTTAATGAAAATATTTTATGACTGTTTTCTTCGAAATATATGTATCAATGTTACTAAAACACATAGCCTAAGCCAAGTGTTAAAGGCACTTTTACAGCTTCATTTTCCACCGAAGTATTTCCGTTGGAATAGTGCCCAATGCGAATTTCCGTGTTTAGATTCCGTTTGGCACCCCAGAATATGCCTGTGCCCATGTTGTCCTGAAAAGTAAAGTGACTACCCATTTTGTTGTTGTCCAACTCTGTTTTCGAAATGTACGAAGGACCGGCTACTGAATAATAAAAATAAGCATCGAATGCGTGGGCATGCCAATAATTTAATCGGAAAACGGGAAATACAGAGAGGGTAAAAAAGTTTTCGCGATTCACGTTGGTTTGCCAAACTGACGCATTCACGCCCCAATCTAAGGCAAAAACCTTAGGACCGTGAAAAACATTCCGAAAATAGCTGACAGAAATCCCCTGCCTAACTTCGGCTTCGCCACCCCAAAAAAGAGGTATTTTGTCCGAAACAGCATTGTTTACAGCGTAGCCAAGCGTGTTGGAAGTGTATGCAACCTGCATCCATTGCTTGGGATGTTTATAGCCGTAGTTTATGCCATCTTGTAGTCGTTTGACTGTGAATGGACGAAAATTGTAAACAAAACCACTGCCAACGAAAGTTGTTGCAGGTTGTTTGTAGCGTTTGTTTTCAGGCGAATAGTTTGCGCCAACTTGCAACGCCCATTTGCTATTGATGTGGTATTTGAGCCCAGCACCAAACAAAAATGTGGCATAATTTGCATCGGCAACAACTTGATTTTCAAGCTTATCAGCAAATCCTTTTCGGGTAATAGTGCCTAAACCAGCTTCGCCATACAGGGAAAATCTGTTCGAAATTGGCAGTGTCGATTTTAAGGTAAGCCCGCCCACATTCATGCGTACCATTTTGTACGATGTAGGAATGTCTGAAGTTAATTGCCCGTTTTTACTTTGCCCTATTTGCCCGTAGTGTACCCAAATCACTGGACGCATATAGGTAATTTGTGCTGAAAGTATTTTGTTAAATTCGTATCCAAAAAGTACCAAACGAACTGCTGCCGCGGGAATCTCTACAGCAGATTGCAACAAGTAGGTAGGTTCGAGGTTAGCCTGCCCGAAAGGATAGTGAATAGCTCCGACATTAACTTCAAAATACGACTTTTGTAAAAAAGGTGGTACTTGTGCCTGCTTGTCTTGTGCTCTTAAAAACGGAGTTGAGGCACTGAAAAACACAACCAAAAAACGTATAAAAAAACCTTGCATGTTACTTCTTTCGTGTTAAGAATCTATATATGATTTTATTATGGTAGCTTCGGAAATTTAGTGTAATCAGGGTTACGTTTTTCTAAGAAAGCATTTTTGCCTTCGTGCGCTTCTTCAGTCATGTAATAAAGCATAGTGGCGTTGCCTGCTAATTCCTGTATTCCAGCTTGTCCATCGAGTTCGGCATTCAGCCCAACCTTTATCATTCGTAATGCCAACGGACTGTGTTGCATCATTTCTTTGCACCATTTTACGGTTTCGTCTTCCAATTGATCGAAAGGAACAACCGTGTTTACCAAACCCATTTCCAAAGCTTCCTGAGCTGAATATTGCCTGCATAAAAACCAAATTTCACGCGCTTTTTTCTGCCCTACAATACGTGCTAAGTAGGAAGAACCAAAACCGGCGTCAAAACTACCTACTTTGGGTCCGGTTTGCCCAAAAATGGCATTCTCCGAGGCAATGGACAAATCGCAAATCACCTGCAGTACATGACCTCCACCAATGGCAAAGCCATTCACCATAGCTACCACAGGCTTGGGGAGCGAACGAATCATTTTTTGCAAATCGAGCACATTGAGGCGTGGCACGCCATCTTTGCCAATATAGCCTCCTATTTGCTTTACGTTGATATCGCCTCCGCTACAAAATGCCTTATCGCCTTCGCCAGTAAGTATAACGGTTGCTACGTCCTGACTATCCCGACAAAAAACCATGGCTTCCATCATTTCCTTGATCGTGTCGGGAGTAAATGCATTCCGATAGCGCGGACGATTAATCGTTATTTTTGCTATTCCTTCAAAATAATCGAACTTTATTTCTTCAAATTCTTTAATGGTTGTCCAGTTTCTCATTTCGTATTTTTTTGCTTTAAATCTTTGTTAATCAATGGGTAAATCTGTATCAATTTAATGCTTTAGGTCTATGTAAATGTCATATTCATCGTTGATGCATTGTACAGTTACAAGTAATCAGTTTAGTAGCCTAAATTGAAGTATCATTGCTTAGTCGTTCAAAGGATGACAAAGTTAGGTTTTTTTTTTAAAACCACATACAAGAATTGAAAATTATAGGCTCTATAACTTTTGGAGAGGGTTTAGGGGTGAGGTGTAAAATATCAATAGCTACGCTTTTAGAAGATGAAGCACAACTACAAATGGCATCTCAATCATACTACCATTCAATCAGGTAAATATAATTTTCAAGAATAGCTAACAAAGGATAGGTTAATTAAAAATAATTTTGGATTTGTGAAACCAACATATACACTTTCGGACGTATTAAAGTTTTTACATTCAATTAATTCTCTGCTCTCAAGTTAATTTGGGATATGTATCAAAGTAATTATTATCATGACCTTACATTTAATCAGATAAGATTAAACGCTCATATCAACCACTTTTAAGGAAAAATGTCCTTTTTTTCGTCTGTGTTTTAAATTTAATACATTGATATTTGAAATAGAATTTTAACAGCATTTTTTTTTATTATCGCCTTCATATTTATTCAAAAGACAATTGCGGTAACTCCTGCATCCGGTTTTATCGGTTCACAAAAACTTTATTATGGTGCTGCTTACTACCCTGAAGTGTGGCCCGAATCGGAAATAGACAAAGACATTGCGCACATGAAAGCTCTGAAAATGAATGTGATGCGCATGGGCGAATTTGCATGGAGCCGCATGGAGCCTAAAGAAGGAAAATACGATTTTGTTTGGTTGCATCGAGTGATAGAAAAATTACATGCCAACGGAATTGATGTGATTCTGGGTACACCTACTGCTACACCTCCGGTATGGTTGACCGAGAAGCATTCTCAAATATTTCAAATCAACGAAAATGGCTTGCAAATGACGCATGGCGGTAGACGAAATTGTAGCTATACAAGTAAAATATATCGCGAATATAGCCACAAAATATGCGAGCGCATGGCGCAGGAATTTGGCAACAAGCCCGGTGTTATTGGCTGGCAAACAGATAATGAATTTTCCCTTTCGCCCGATTATAGCCAAGAAACAAAAAAGCAGTGGGTAAGCTGGTTGAAAAAACGTTACAAAACAATTGATAATTTAAACCAACTTTGGTGTACTGATTTGTGGAGTCAGACTTATCAGAAGTTTGAACAAATTCCTATGCCTGCTTCTAAAGTATGGCATCATCCTTCGCTCCGTTTTGCGTGGGCAGCCTTTACCAACGATATGATTGTTGAGTTTCAAGACATTCAGTTGGCATCCATTCGTAAATATTCGAAATTACCGATTACCCACGATGGTATGCCACAACAACAGGTTGATTATGAGAAGCTTTTCAAAAATCTCGATTTTACTTCCACCAACAATTACCATAGCTTTGAAGCGTATGATTTGATACAGAGCAACTACGACCGTTTGCGTGGACAAGGAATGGGTTATCATTGGCTTTTCGAAACGGCACCCAACTTTTCGGGTGGTGGCGACAAAGGTCAGACCTGGTACTTGCATCAAATTCCGGGTAGCATGAAAGCTGCTTTGTGGATGAATTATGCGTCGGGCGGACAAGGCGCTATGTTTTGGTTGTGGCGACAACATCGTGCTGGTCAGGAAATGGTGCACGGATCGGTGCTTTCAGCTTTTGGTGGCGAGGTGTCTAATTATTCCGAAATAAAAGAATTAGGCGAAGAGTTAGATAAATCATCGGAGTTTTTAATGAACAACCCTGTGGCTAAAGCCGAGGCGGCTGTACTATACAGTCATGAGTCGGAAACGGGGTTTAAGTTCGAAGAATATGCCAGCGGCATCAATTATTACTGGGATTGGACTTATCGTTTTTACCGCGCTATGGCCGATGCGTATATTTTCAGGGATGTGATTTATTCATCGGCCGATTTAAGTCAATACAAACTCATTTTCATACCATTAATGCCTCTTATTTCCGACGAATTTCAGAGCAGATTAAAAACATGGGTAGAACAAGGTGGCACACTTGTTTTGGGTCCGCAGAGTGGCTATCGCAACGAAGAATGGGCACAGCACACCAATCATTTTCTGGGTAATATTGAAGATTGGAGTGGTATCAACGTAAAAACCATTATTCCTATTGGCGCCAAACGCAGGGCCGAAGAAATGCCGTTTCTGATTGATTATTCGATCGATTTAAACATTGAACAGTCGGAAGCATCGCTTTGGGGCCTGGCATTACATACTAAAAACGGAAAGGTGCTGGCCAATTATAATGGTGGAGCTCACGATAAAAAACCGGCAATTATTGAGAATAAAGTTGGCAAAGGACGAGTGATACTTTTGGGAACCGACCCAGGCAAACCCGCTTTGAAGAAATTACTTTTATATGCTGCCAAAAAATCGAATGTAAAACCCTTAGCTACAGGCGATGAACAAGTGGTGATTGTGCCACGCCAAGGCAAAGAAAGTGGATTTATAATGGTGAATTTGTCGAAAAACGTGAAGAAAATTTCATTGAATACAAATGCTGTTTCATTTGAAAATATTCTACTTAACACTAAAATTTTAGGTAAGGAGTTTGAGTTAAAACCGTATGAAGTGTTAGTTATGAAAACTTTATAATTTACTTGGCGAGCATCGTTATTTAACTTGTGTTTAAATGTCTTTGTTCTTAGCTCTTTGTTCTAAAAAATGAAAAAACTCAATATAGTATTTCAATTATTTTTATTGACGGTTTCAGCTTCGGCAGGCGATATTTTGTCGCGCACCAATGTGTTTTGGGGTACCGATGGAGGCAATGTATTTCCAGGTGTGTCGGTACCTTTTGGCATGGTAAAATTGGGACCCGAAGTGCGCGCAGCATGGCAACCTACTTCGGGCTATGTTTCCGACGAGCCTATTGTAGGCTTTAGTCACACACGTACAAGCGGCACTGGCGGCAACCCGCGTTATGGAAACTTTTTGTTTATCCCGCAAGTGGATAGCGTTCGTCTGAAAGAATTTGTAAAATATGCAAAACTGAACGAAGCAGGCTATCCGGGCTATTACACCGTAACCTTAAAAGATAAAAACTCGTACATAAAAGTAGAACTCACAGCCGATAAAAAAGTTGGCTATCATCGTTATACTTTTACAAAAAAATACAGCGAAAGCAATGCGTTGAATGCCAATGTAGTGATTGATGTGTCGAACACACTAACACGCATTCGCAATGGGATGTCCACCACCTACTGGACAAACGGATATGTCAATATTTTGTCGAACAAAACACTTCAAGCAAGCATAAGTTGCGAAGGAGGTTGGGGCGGACTGAATCCATACACTATTTATTGTTATATCGAATTCGACCAACCGTTTACGCAATCGGGAATTTGGTTGGATGGCGAAATAATAAAACGAAAAGGAATAGCTTTGACCAATTACGAAAAATCACTGAAACGCTTTGGGGCTATGGTTTCGTTTCCCGGCAATTCGGGCATGGAAGTAAATTGCAAAGTAGGTGTGTCGTATTTGAGTTACGAGGCAGCTATGCAAAATTTGCGGAGTACCAATAACAATACATTTGACCAAGCACTTGCAAATGCCGAAAAATTATGGACAGAAAAATTAAATAAAATCCAAACAAAAGGCGGCAGCGTAATGGCGCAGCAATTGTTTCGGAGTGCGCTGCGCAATACCATGTTAATGCCTACTGACGTAACGGGCGAAGTGCCGGGATGGAATCCGAACGTGCCGCATTTTTGGGATTTTTACTGCGTATGGGATGTATTCAGAGCCACTATGCCATTGTATTCGCTTATTTATCCCGAAACCCAACGACGCATAATAAGCTGTATGTTGGATATTTACGATAAAAAAGGCTGGCTTCCCGATGCTTGGATAGCCGACGATTATGCCATGATGCAAGGCGGAAGCAATGCCGATGTGGTATTGGCAGATGCGGTGGTGAAAAAATTAGGTGGCTTTGATGTGAAAACAGCTTTGCAGGCAGTGCGGAAAGATGCCGAATTGCAGTCGGAAAATCCACGCATAAAAGGAAGATTTACAAATGACTATAAGAAGTATGGTTTTGTATTGCCCGAAAGTGCTGCAGGCTCAGTTTCGCGGACATTGGAATATGCATACAACGATTTTTGTATTGCAGAAATTGCTACATCTGCGGGTGACAATCCGTTGTCCGAAAAATACAAAAATCAATCGTTGAACGTTTTTAATCTTTTTTACCCCGAACACAAGATGTTTTGGGCAAAAGATAGCGCACAGCATTGGAAACCCGATTTTACTCCCGTTTCAAAAAGAAAAGACACGTGGAATGACCCCTATTTTTACGAAGGTGGTTCGCAAATCTATTCTACTTACGTGCCTCATGCCATGCAAACGTTAATAGATAAACATGGTGGAAGCAAACAATACATTGCGTATTTGGATAAATTATTCGACAGTGGTGTTTTTAGTATTGAAAATGAGCCTGAATTTCTGATTCCATATCAATATATTTATGCCGGCGATTATCCTTCCACAGCTCGAAGGGTACACAATATCCTCACAAAAATGTTTCAGCCAGGCGCAGCAGGCATTCCCGGTCAGGACGATTCGGGATCCATGTCGGCGTGGTATGTGTTCAGCGCCATGGGCTTTTTTCCGGTGGCTGGTCAGGATTTGTATCTAATTGGGACGCCGCTTTTTGAAGAAACAACCATCGTGTTAGAAGGCAAAAAACAATTTCGCATTATTGCCAAAAATCGTAGTTCCCAGAATATCTATATTACCAAAGCTACGCTTAATGGCAAATCGCTTGATAGAGCTTGGTTTCGACACACCGAAATTGCCAAAGGCGGAAAATTAGTGCTCGAAATGAGTGCAACACCCAACGATTGGGGTAAAGAGAATTTGCCTGAATCGGTTACGGAAAAATAAATCTTACATTTTTTTTTGATTGACATTCCAAACAAAATATGTATTTTTGTATGGAATATCAAACATGTTTAAATGAAAGCAAAAAATCAAGTGATAATGCCACAACACAAACAAGTGTTGGAACAGTTAGGCGAAAATATTAAACTTGCCCGAAAACGACGGAAGTTAAATGCTGTGCAAGTTTCGGAACGTGCCAACATCGCTCGCTCAACACTGTATTTAATTGAACGTGGCGATTCAGGTGTTTCATTTGGTGCCTATTTTAATGTACTTCGTGTGCTTGGCTTGCAAAACGACTTGTTGAAAGTTGCCGCTGATGATGAATTGGGTCGCAAATTGCAGGATTTAGAATTGCTTTAAAATCCGAGATATGGGAACCGAACGAACAACAATATTTGTTTACGCACATTGGCAGGGAATGGAAGTTCCTCTCAAAGTAGGCGTTTTGTTAGCTCAGCAATCAAAAGGACGAAAGACTTTCAGCTTTGAATACGATAAATTGTGGCTAAAAAGTGAGCATTGCAGGCTTATTGACCCTGATTTACAGTTTTTTTCAGGCATCCAATATCCTGTTAATAAAGAAAATTTTGGTTTTATCTTTGATAATATGCCTGATACTTGGGGACGTACATTGATGAAAAGAAGAAATATTTTGCAGTCCAAAGAAGAAGGAATTCCTGCTAAAACGCTGTATGAAATTGACTTTTTGCTTGGTGTCTATGACGAAAGTCGAATGGGTGCTTTCCGATTTAAAACGGATGAAGATGGACCATTTTTGGATGACAACCAGATTTTTAAAACCCCACCTTGGACAAATGTTCGAGAATTGCAACACGCTGCTTTGCGATTAGAAGATGCAAATGCCGATGATGTAGAAGTTAAAAAATGGCTTGATATGCTTATGGCGCCAGGCACTTCATTGGGTGGCGCACGTCCCAAAGCAAATATATTAGACCCATCGAACGATTTATGGATAGCTAAATTCCCTTCGAAAAACGACGGAATTGATAAGGGCGCATGGGAATTTTTGGCTTACGAACTTGCACTGAATGCAGGCATTCAAATGGCGGAGTCGAAAATTGAAAAAATACAACATACGCAGCATACATTTTTCACTAAACGATTTGACAGAAGCCATTCCGAACGTATTCATTTTGTTTCGGCAATGACCATGACGGGTAAAAACGAAGAAATTCTTCGCACACAAACAGCAAGTTATCTCGAAATAGCTGATTTTATACAAAATTTCGGCACTAATGTAAATGAGAATTTAGAGCAGTTGTGGCGAAGAATAGTGTTTAATATTGCCATTTCGAACAACGACGACCATTTGCGCAATCATGGTTTTCTGCTCGAACCGTCGGGTTGGGTTCTATCGCCCGCCTACGATTTGAATCCTTCGGTTGATAAAAACCACCTCTCATTAAATATTGACCTTGAAAACAGCGATTTAGATTTTGAATTAGCAAAATCGGTGGGTTCATTTTTTCGTCTCAATAATCAATCGATGGATAAAATTGGATCCGAAGTTTTTGGTGCTGTTTCGCAGTGGGAAGCAATTGCAAAGCGTATTGGCATTGCCCGATTTGAAATGGAATTGATGAGTGCTGCTTTTAGAAAATTATAAGCAGCCCGTGGTCCAACCCAACTGAAATGTCGTTTTTAAATTAAGGATACTGTTTTAATTTTACGTCAAAGGTTGTAATCCAACATATTTTGTTACCGATTAATACGCTTCTTCGAATGAAAAAACACGTTTTACTTCTCTCATTTTTCAGTTTATTATTTTTTTCGTTTGGATTTTCAGCAGAAATAACTCCCAATTCTGCACCCGTTATCGGTGCACAGGTCATTATCGAGCGCGGACAGTCGGCTCAGGAGATTGATGCATTGTTTGCAACTTTGAAAAATAACAATATGGATATTTGCCGCATCCGTATGTTCGAATCGTACATGCACGATGGCAAAGGAAATTGGGATTTTTCAACTTTTGATGTTGCTTTTCGGGCCGCCGTCAAGTACAATATAACCATTATCGCCACGCTTTTCCCCATGGTGGATTTTACTAATATCGGTGGTTTTAAATTTCCCGATTCCGATGCGCATTTAGCCTCCATTGCTGAATATATCAAGCAAGTGGTCAGCCATTTTAAGCAATACAAATCACTGTATGGATGGGTGCTGATGAACGAAATTGGGAGTGCAAAAGCACCTTTTACCAAACCATTGACCGCGCAGAAGTTCGCCGATTGGCAAAAGTCGGATACAATTGCTGCTTTCAATAAGGCTGGCAATCCCATTATGCAATTTCAGGAAGAGCGTTTTTTAGTTGATTTCAATACGTGGTATCTCGGTTGGCTCAAATCGGAAGTACGCAAATACGATACTAGAAGCCATCTGCACGTCAATACGCACGCTATTTATGATACTTACGCCGAATATGATTTTATAAAATGGCGCACTATTTTGGATAGCTTTGGCGGTTCGGCACATGCAAGTTGGCATTTCGGAAATTTTACCCGTGACAATTTCCATTATGCGATGGCTGCCAATAGTGAGATATTACGCTCAGGTGCAGGCAATAAGCCATGGATAATGACCGAAATGCAAGGCGGGAATAACTTGTGGAGTGGCGGAATACCGATGTGTCCAACCAAACAGGAGATTGAGCAATGGCTGTGGACTGTTATAGGCTCGGGAGGAAAAGGGATGATATTTTGGTCGCTCAATGGTCGTTCGGCAGGAATTGAGGCTGCAGAGTGGTCGTTGCTGAATTTGCTGAACCAACCCACCGACCGTTTGGAAATGGTGGGTAAAGTAGCAGCAATTGTTAAACGTCGAGCTGATTTATTTACCACAGCCACCGAGTACGAGTCGGGGGTGAGTATCCTCTATACCCGTCAATCGCTTTGGGCAGAACGTCGTGCCGAAACTTCAGGAACGAACTATGCCGGTCGATTGCCCGGAGGTTCAATTCGCTCGGCTATAGGCTATTTTGAAACGCTTTCGCAATTGGGCATTCAGACCAATTTGAAAAATATTGAAGAATTTGATTTTTCGGCTGCCAATAACAAAGGCAAAGTCATTATTTTGCCTCATCAGATTTGCTTGTCCTCCAGCTATGTCCAAAAATTGCAGCATTTTGTCAATACGGGCGGTGTGTTGTTCGTGGATGGATTGACTGGTTTTTTCGATGAAAATATGCGCAATCAGACCACAGCTAAATTTGCCTATACAAAGTTGTTCGGTGGATTACTCAAAGATGCACCTTTTATTGATAATCAGTTTACTATTTTAATGGATAATCAGAAACTTCCGGCGCATTTGTGGGAAGGCGTAATTCAACCTACCACAGCACAATCGTTGGCAAAAAACGCTCATGGTGAACTAGTTGCCACCGCCAATGCTTTTGGAAACGGGAAAGTAATTTGGATTCCTTCGCTGGTAGGCGTTGCAGCTCGTGAAGCCAACAATTATCGACCATTAGCACAATGTATCGAACGGGAAATTATTTCTCAATTACCAACAACTACCATTCGGTTTAAAAAATTTGCCGAAGGTGTATTGATGAAAACCTTGCGGACAGACAGTGGTTATGTGGTTATTTTAATCAATAAAAATAAGAAGGCACAGCAAGTAGAATTGCATATTCCGGACAAAAAACCGTACACAGTTTTAAATGCGAGTGATAATTCTACAGGAAAATTGAGTGCTAAATTTTTATTGAAATCGGAAGAGACAAAAGTGATAGAATTTAGATAAAAAATTACATCAATCTTTTAGAATTAATTGTAATGACCCCTTAAGGAGTGAATAATAATTTTGTCGGGTAGTACTTCGTAGATTAGTCGATGTTCTTGATTAATTCTACGAGACCATAATCCCGAAAGGTTGTGTTTGAGGGGTTCAGGTTTGCCTGTTCCAGTATATGGAGATTCATTTATTGAGAGTAACAAGGCTGTAATTTTATCAGTAACATTCTTTTTGCCAGATTTCTTCCAAAACTGAACATCAGCCTGTCCTTTCGAAGTATAAACTATTTCCATAAATCTTCAGTTTTTATGGCAATATATTCACCACGTTCGGCCTGTTCTCTGCTTTCTTGAATTTTAGCAACA
>MNZK01000111.1 GCA_001873635.1 Porphyromonadaceae bacterium CG2_30_38_12
ATTAATTATTTCGGCATTTACCGTTGCAATCAGTTAATTGAAAATGCAAAAGGCGATACACCTTTGAAAAAAAGAATGATAGCCGAAGCTAAATTTCTGCGTGCTTATTATTATTTCGACTTAACCATGGCGTATGGAGATGTACCATTGCGATTAACAGCGTCAAAAACTTTGACCGAAGGAATGGATAGAACTCCTCAAGCTCAGGTATATACACAAATAGAAAAAGATTTGACCGAAGCAATTGTTGATTTACCTAATAAAAGCGCTTATGCTGCTGCTGACAAATTTAGAGCAAGCAAACAAGCAGCTCAAGCTTTGTTAGGTAAAACATATCTCTACGCAAAGGATTATCCTAAAGCAACTGCTGCTTTTAATGATGTGATTGCAAAAGAAGGAACAGAAGTTGGATTAATCTCTGACTTTTCTAAAATTTCGCTTCAGGAATCAGAATTTGGTATGGAATCGTTGTTGGAAGCTTCATTTATTAGCGATAATAAAAACTGGGGAAATGTACCTTGGAATCGTACTAACAATGATAACAGACACCTACAATTAGAAGGACCTCGCGGACCATTTACTCCGGGCACCAGTGGTATCAAAGAAGGTTGGGGATTTAACCCTCCAACACTAAAATTGTATAATGCTTTTGAGTCAACTGATCCTCGCCGAGCTGCAACGGTTATTTCAAACCAGGAATTGATTACAAACTTTGGTGGAAATTTCACTGATGGTTGGGATACGGAAGCTATGATCCGTACAAAATTCCAGACAACAGCAAGCGAAACAAACGGTGAAAATGGCAATACACCTGAGTTAAATTATGTAACCAACTGGCGATTAATTCGTTATGCTGATGTTTTGTTAATGGCTGCCGAAGCATATCAAAAACAAGGAGGAAAAGATGCCGAAGCTCGCATTGAATTGAATAAAGTGAGAACACGAGCTGGAATGCCTGCTGTTACTGCTTCGGGTGATGCATTGTTCACTGCTATCGTCAAAGAAAGACAAGTAGAATTGGCTTACGAAGGATTTCGTTTCTGGGATTTGGTACGTTGGGGCTTAGCCGATCAAGAGCTTAAAAACTTAGGTTTCGTAAAAGGCAAACACGAGCATTTTCCAATTCCATTGAACGAAATGAATGGAAATACCTTGATAAAAAATCAAAATCCAGGTTATTAATTTAACTACTAATAATTATTAATTTATTACATTTAATCGTCAGGGAAAATTTCCCTGACGATTATTTTTAGATTTGCAAATTTATCTTGCTCATTTTCAAAGTGTTTACAAATAATTAATTTTTTAAAAATATACAATTCAACTATATTTGTGTTGAAAATAATTTACTACACTCCTTTTAAAATATTCACAATGATGAAACCAAGTAAAATAACAATTTTATTTTTTATTATGAGTTCTCTAACAGTTGGTCTTGCTCAAAAACCAGTTTATTTAGATAGTAATCAGCCTATTGAAAAACGTGTACAGGATGCTCTTTCGCGCATGACATTGGAAGAGAAAGTGGATATGCTACATGCACAATCCAAGTTCAGTTCCAAAGGTGTTCCCCGCTTAGGTATTCCCGAAGTATGGACCGACGACGGGCCTCACGGTATCCGCGAAGAAGTTTTTTGGGATAAATGGATTGGTGCTGGCTGGACGAATGATTCGTGTACTGCTTTCCCTGCATTAACTTCATTGGCAGCAAGTTTCAATCCTGAAATGGCTTTACTTTATGGTATTTCAATAGGTGAAGAAGCTCGTTATCGTAATAAATCGGTATTGTTGGGTCCGGGTGTAAATATCTATCGCACACCGCTTAATGGACGTAATTTTGAATATATGGGAGAAGATCCTTATCTTTCGTCCCGAATGGTTGTACCTTATATTCAAGGTGTACAGCAAAATGGCGTTGCTGCTTGCGTAAAACATTTCGCACTCAACAATCAGGAAGATAATCGTACAAGTATAGACGTGCAAGTAAGCGAGCGTGCTTTGTACGAAATTTATCTTCCAGCTTTCAAAGCAGCAGTTCAAGAGGGCAAAGCATGGTCTATTATGGGTTCATACAATCTGTTCCGCGGACAACATTGTTGTACCAACGATTTGTTGCTGAACAAAATATTGAAACAAGATTGGAATTTTAATGGCGTTGTAATAAGCGATTGGGGTGGTACTCACAATACTGAACAGGCTGTTCTCAATGGATTGGATTTAGAAATGGGAACATCAACCGATGGATTAACCACTGATGGAACTGCGCCTTATTCGGAGTATTATATGGCAAATCCATATTTAAAAAATTTAAAATCAGGCAAATACGATGTAAAAACGCTCGACGATAAAGTGAGCCGCATTTTGCGCTTGATATTCAGAACAACGATGAGTGCCGATCGTCCGTTTGGTAAATTTGTAAGCCCAGAACATTCCGAAGCTGCACGTAAAATTGCAGAACAAGGCATTGTTTTGTTGAAAAATGAAAAACAAACATTACCCATACCCGTAGGCAAATACAAAAAAATTGCCGTTATTGGCGAAAACGCAACTAAAAGTTTAGTTATTGGTGGAGGTTCTTCGTCATTGAAAGTAGCTTACGAAGTGAAACCATTGGAGGGATTGATAGCAAAATATGGGAAAGATGTCATTTCTTTCTCATCAGGATATGCGTCTGGGCAATCGGAGTATGTGAAGGAAACTAAATCACGCTTAAATAAAGATTCGTTGTTACATGCTGCGGTTGAAGTTGCCAAGAATGCAGATGTTGTCATTTATATAGGTGGATTAAACAAAAACTATTTACAAGATAGCGAAGGTGGCGACCGCAAATCGATGGCATTGCCTTACGGACAAGACCAATTGATACAGGCAATTCAAACCGTAAATAAAAATATTGTGGTCGTTTTGCTTAGTGGCAATGCAGTAGAAATGCCTTGGTTAGGGCAAGTTCCGGCATTGGTACAAGGTTGGTATTTGGGTTCGGAAGCTGGTAATGCATTGGCAAACATCCTATCAGGCGAAGTGAATCCTTCAGGAAAATTGCCTTTCTCATTCCCTAAAAAGTTAGAAGATAATGCTGCCATTTCTTTTGGTGCTATTTCGTATCCTGGATTGAACGGCAAAGAAGAATACAAAGAAGACATTTTGGTGGGTTATCGCTGGTTCGATACCAAGAAGATTGCTCCTCAATTTGCCTTTGGACATGGATTGAGCTATACCACTTTCGAATATGGCAAAGCAACAACAGATAAAAAATCTTATGCTACCAACGACACTGTAAAATTAACTCTCACTCTTAAGAATACCGGTGTTCTGAAAGGAGCTGAAACGGTTCAAATCTATATTTCGGCTCTCAAACCGAGCGTTATGCGTCCCATTAAAGAATTGAAAGCATTTTCAAAAACAGAGTTAGATGCTAGTGCAAGTAGGCAGATTGAAATTAATTTAGGTGTAAAAGATTGGGCTTTTTATAACGAAAAAACTCAAAGTTGGGAAGTTGAAGCCGGAAAGTATAACATACTCGTGGGAGCTTCGTCGGCTGATATTCGTCAGAAAGTAAACGTTGAAATTACAAAATAAAACTGACTCTGTTGACAAAGCAAAAATCCTCAACCATTTTGCAGTAGATCTGACTTATAAAGTTAATTTTCAATGAATTGCGAATCTTCGAGTTCAGATTAGTGTACTACAGATTTTTCATGTTTGAAGGGTGCGTATTTGTATTTAAAGGCATCAGCACGCGGATATACGCTAATAATGCGGATAAAAAAAGGAATTTTATTTTAGCTTCGGTGAAATAATTTTCTGGCAGTTGTGTACGGAATATTCATACAAACATGAATATTCCGTTTTTATTAGCTAAATACCTTGAATCCGGGTGCTATTCTTCAATTTCCTTTTTTTTGCATTCATGAGCTACCCACCCCAAACGTTATAAAACATAGAAATATTTTGCAATTTTATTTTGTAATTCAAAAAAAAAGTTATTCCTTTGCATAAAATAATACAAGCCAGTAGTATATAATGAAATTGTCCAAGACATCCGAGTACGCTTTACGAATATTGATATATATGGCAAAAGAGCCAAGTAGTTTGTATTCAGCTAAAAAGCTCATTGAAGAACTCAAAATTTCGGATAAATACTTGCGCCGTTTAATGACTGATTTATCCAAAGCAGGTTTCATTGAAAGCACACAGGGCAGGGATGGTGGTTACAAATTTGCAAAAAGTATTGTTGATATTTATTTGTTCGACATTGTTGACGCTATTGACGGGATGGATGAACTGAATGATTGTGTGTTAGGATTTGAAACCTGTTCGTGCGAAAACCCTTGTGCCATGCACGATTCGTGGTTAAATGTTAGGAATGAACTGAGCAACATGTTTCATACAACCAAATTGTCCAACCTGGATTTTGACAAAATTCTGAAATATTAATTTTTTTACAAAAAAATACTACCTGTTAGTAGTATATATACTATAAATAATAAAAAACAAATGAAAATGAAAATGATTAAGTTTAATGAAATGGCAACAACGAACAACCCACACGGAGTTGATGCTCGTAAGTTGCACGCTAACAATGATGTACAAGTAGTTCACATTCTACTAAAGCCGGGTGAAAGTTTAAAAAAACACACTACGGCGGTTAATGTATTTTTCTATGTGCTCGAAGGCGAAGGCATTATAGAGATTGGAAACGAAAAGCAAACGGCAACCAAAGATTGGCTTATTGATAGTCCAAAAGAAGTTCCTCATTGCCTTTACAACGAAAGTAATGCCGATTTCAGGGTATTGGTAGTGAAAACTCCTTCGCCAACCGCTGATCAAAATAGGAAAGCTATTAATACTATGCTAAATAAATAGATTGAATTATGAATGCAATACAGATTTTAGTGAAAGAGCACGATAGTATTCTGCAAATGATTGATGTTACACAATCTATTTTGAATGAGAGGGATGTATCTAAAATAAACATGAATCATGTAGAAAAAATTATCGATTTTGTGAAAAACTTTGCCGATAAATACCATCACCTCAAAGAAGAAGATGTTCTATTTGTGGAAATGGAAAAACACGGAATGCCTCACCAAGGTGGTCCTATTGGAGTTATGCTTAACGAGCATGATGAAGGTAGAAAATATATTAAAAATGCAACTCAGGCTGTGGAGATATTTAAATCAGGCGATACGTTGATTTATGATCAGATAAAAGACAATTTGCTCAATTACTGCACATTACTTACGAATCATATTTACAAGGAAAATAACATCTTATACCCAATGGCCGAAAGGTTGTTGCCAGCCAATGTTAAATCAGAAATGTCTAATAATTTTAAGAAAGCCAATACTTCAACAGTTGATAACGAATATCACGATAAATACCTGAAAATGGTTGAAGAGCTAAGCACACTATATAACATTTAAAAATTTAATTAAAATGAAAATTACAAAAATATGGCTTAATGAGACTAATGAAGAATGTACTTCATGCGGATTATGCGAATCAATAGCACCCGATGTTTTTGAGGTACCTTACAAAATGATAGTCAAAGAAAATGTTGACTATGATAATTTTAAAAATGGCATAAAAGAGGCTGCAGATAGCTGTCCTGTTGGAGTTATCAGTTTTGAAGAAGAGTAAAACTTTCGAACTGATACGACAATGTCATAAATAAGTTTTTTTGCTAATATAAATTTAATAAACAAAAATCAAATGAAACAAACATTGCTTGACAAATTTATGAGTCGGAAAGGTTTAACTACCGGCTTTTGGATGATTGCACTTTTCATGGTGTCCATCCTTATTTATTACACTGCAAATTTGCAGAGGGAAGTGCCTCCAATTCCCAAAACAGTAAGATCGCTTAGTGGCGAAAAGCTCTATACTTATGATGATGTAGTGCAGGGGAAAGGCTATTTTCAGGAATTCGACTTGCAGGACTGGGGTAGTTTATTGGGTATGGGTGCTTATATCGGACCTGACTTTACAACCGAAATGCTCCATTACCGCACTGAATTTTTGTACAACTATTATGGTCAGGAAATGTATAAAAAGAGCAATGCACAACTAACTGACATTGAACGAGGTGCCGTAAAAGTACGTGTAATTCAGGATGTAAAGAAACAGACAAAGTTGTTGGAAGAAGGCACAGTTTATACTAATGCATCGGCGCAGGCATATCATAAAAACGTTGCCTACATCACCAACATGTTGGTTAACGGTGATCCCGAGCGTGCATTCAAAGGTGGCATTATTCGCCCCGAAGAAGCGGTGAAAATTGCTGCCTTTTTCGACTGGTCGCAATTGGTAGCTTCAACGTATCGTCCGGGAACGCATCGTACTTGGTCAAATAACTGGCCTAATGTACCTCAATTAGATCAGGGTGTGAGTTTCAATTCACATTCAGTTTCGCTATGGGAATTCTTGATATTGTGGACGTTAAGCATCATTGTTATTTTCTTGTCGTATGAATACTTGTTTAAAAAAGAAGCCGGTGATAAATTGGAGCCTGCTTTGAAAATAACCCATTTATTTCCATCGCAAGTAAAACTGTTGAAATATATTCCTATTGTTGCAGCTTTGTTTGTGGTGCAGTTATTTATTGGTGGATATTTATCGCACTTATACACCGAACCGAAAGGAGATTTTATTTTTTCACAAAGTATTCTGCCTTTCAACGTTTTACGTTCAATCCATACGCAATTAGCCATATTATGGGTAGCTGTAGGGTGGCTTGTTGGAGGTTTGTTAATAGCTCCTTGGGTTGCCAATAAAGATCATAAATTTCCATGGTTGGTGGATGTGCTTTGGGGTGCGTTGGTAGTAGTTGCAGTAGGTTCAATCATTGGACTGTATATGGGAGCTACCGGACAAATGCGCGAAAATTGGTTTTGGTTTGGTAATGAAGGGCGTGAATTGATAAACCTGGGACGATTCTGGGATATTGGTCTGGTTGTTGGTTTAGTTTTTTGGTTTCTATTAGTGGTATCGCTCATTCGTAAAGCAGCAACGAATAATCCGATGGTAAGCACCATTATCTGGTCGGCTTTTGCTATTGCTACATTGTATATGGCAGGTATGATGCCAATCCATAAAATTATACCTAATTTTACGATTGATGATTATTACCGTTGGTGGGTGATACATTTGTGGGTGGAATTAACTTTTGAACTTTTTGCAGCTGGAGTAATTGCTTTCTTTACAGTATCATTAGGACTAATATCAAATCGGATTGCGGTAAAAACCATGATGTTCGAATTGTTTCTAATCATGATGAGTGGAACATTGGGCGTTGGTCATCATCTCTGGTGGCAGGGTTTAGACGAGTATTGGATTGCCATTGGTGGCATATTCTCGGCTCTCGAACCTCTCCCATTAGCATTAATGATTGTTGAAGCCATGAAAAACCAAAAAGAAAAGGTTCATTCGGGCGAAAGTTTTGAGTTTGGAACCGTATTTATGTGGTTGGCTGGTTCGGCTATTCTCAACTGGATTGGTGCTGGATTCTTCGGAATGGTTATTAACACGCCAACAATAAGTTATTATTCACATGGTACGTATCTGATTATGCCTCACGGACATATCGCATTACTGGGTGCGTTTGGTTATATTTCCATTGCCTTTATTTATATGGCTTCACGTACCAACTCATTGGCAAAGGGCTTGGTTTGGGACAATAAACTAAGCAAATGGGGATTTGGTATATTAACCGCTGGTGCATTATTGTATGCCATACCAACATTTGTAATTGGCATGGAGCAAACCCGTATTGCCCACGATTTAGGTTACTTTTATGCTCGTTTACGCAGCGCTGTTGAACCTATGAAAATGTGGATGTGGTTACGTATAATCCCTGATTCAATAATGATTATAGGCGGACTTATCGTGTTCATTGATTTGATGATTAAAACATTTTTTGCAAAAAAAATAAACTAATTCTACTTTCCTACAATAAGAATTTAAATTAAGAAAATGAACCCATCGGGTTCAGCTATTTATAGAAAAATAGAAAACCAATATATACACGTCCCCTATCGGGGTCGAATATGGGTTTAAAATTACGTTTTCTATAAATATATAATGCCTCTGGTATTAAAAAATCTAATTTAGTAAAGTAGAACTAAGCAATAAAGTTTTTATAAGTTAGCATATTATGAAGTTAATTGTTCGATTATTTACGTTGATAAGCGAATTTTAAAACGTATATAAATTTAAACAAGTCGGAATGATTTTGTGTTTCCGGAACCATTAGATATTGTAATTAGATAGATAGAGCTTTCAGACTTTCTGAAAGCTCTATCTATTTTACTACATTGATTTTGTGCAAATTCCGAAAAATTACTTCTTGTATTTTTTACAATAAATACAAATATCTTATTGTAATAAATACATTATTCAAACACTTGATAATGTGTTTTATAACATATTTATAATACATTGTTATAGTGAATAAATTATTTATTTTTGCAGTCGAAAATGTAATAATACGTACTATGACCAACGAAATGATTTATAATCCACATGTTTCTGTCGATTGCGTTGTGTTTGGTTTCGATGGTAGTAAGTTGAAAGTACTGTTGATTGAACGTACCATTAATGAGCAAAACGAATTATACAACGATAAAAAGCTGCCCGGAAGCATTATTCTGACCGATGAAGATTTGGACGATGCAGCCTCGCGGGTTTTGACAGAGCTCACAGGCTTAAAAAACATCTATTTAAGTCAGTTCAGAAGTTTTGGCAACCCAAAACGTACCGATAATCCACGTGATATTTTATGGCTCGAAAATACGACACAATTAAAGATTGGACGAATTGTAACAGTTGCTTATGTGGCACTGATAAAAATAGACCGAAAAATACAATTTAAAAGTGAAATTTCGCAGGCTAATTGGTACGATTTGAATGAAGTGGCTACTATGAACCTTGCTTTCGACCATGCCGAAATAATTAAAAAAGGACTGGAATATATTCGACATAGTCTTGATATAGAGCCTTATTTGCTTTTTGAATTATTACCACGAAAGTTCACTTTGTCGCAATTGCGTTCGCTTTACGACACGGTGCACCAAACCAATTCCGATGTGCGAAATTTTCAGAAAAAAGTAGCACTATGGGCTTATGTTGTAGCATTGGACGAAATGGAAGAAGGGGTTCCCCACAGGGCTGCAAGACTTTATAAATTTAAAAGAACCCCTAACCCCTAAAGGGGGAACAAGATAACCCCAAGCCCTCGCCGCGTCGGGCAAGCTCTAAAGGGGAGAAAGAAATATTACTATTGATTATTACAGAAATAATAAAATATGAATAAAGAAAAAAAAATGCAGAACGAAAGTAATTCAGTTCCCCTTCAGGGGTTAGGGGTAAGCTCCCCTTTAGGAGTTGGGGGGCTTCTACTCGGTTATGATTTAGGCAGCTCGTCGGTAAAGGCGAGTTTGGTAAATGCCACTTCGGGCGAATGTGTTTCATCAGCTTTTTTTCCGAAAAAAGAAATGGAAATCATCTCTGTAAAAGCTGGTTGGGCTGAACAAAATACCGAAATTTGGTGGAAAAACTTGAAATTGGCAACGCAAGTGGTGTTGGAAGAATCGGGCGTGAATGCATCCGATATTAAAGCAATTGGTATTTCGTACCAAATGCATGGTTTGGTGTTGGTGGACGAAAACCAGCAAGCTATTCGCAATTCAATTATTTGGTGCGATTCGCGCGCAGTGCCTTATGGCGAAAAAGCCATGAATGAAATTGGAAGCGAAATGTGCTTGTCGCATTTACTCAATTCTCCGGGTAATTTTACTTTAGCCAAAATGGCATGGGTGAAAGAAAATGAACCCGAAAATTTTGCCAAAGCAAAATACTATATGTTACCAGGCGATTATATTGCTATGCGCATGACGGGGGTAGCTGCAACAACCGCCTCGGGTTTGTCCGAAGGCATTGCTTGGGATTTTAAGGCAGAAGCTCCGGCTACATTTCTGTTCGATTATTTTGGCTTTGATACCAACATGATTCCCGAAATTGTACCTACTTTTGGCCAACAAGGAACATTGAAAGCCGATATTGCCGCCGAGCTTGGTTTAGCCGAAGGCACTCCGGTTACGTATCGTGCTGGCGACCAACCGAACAATGCATTGTCGCTCAACGTATTGAATCCGGGCGAAATTGCTGCCACAGCTGGAACTTCGGGCGTGGTGTATGGCGTAAACGGCAATGCTCAGTACGACCCGCAAAGTCGTGTCAATTCCTTTGCGCACGTTAACCATACTGCCGATGCTTCGCGCGTAGGTGTACTTTTATGTATCAACGGGACAGCTATTCTAAACACATGGATCAAAAATAATGTAGCTCCCGAAGGCATTACGTACGCCGAGATGAACGAATTGGCAGCTGGAATTCCCGTGGGAAGCGAAGGAGTTAGCATTATTCCGTTTGGCAATGGTGCAGAACGAGTGTTGGGAAATCAGGAACCCAACTGCTCTATCCATGGTGTAAACTTCAACCGAATAAGCAAAGCACACTTAATTCGTGCTGCACACGAAGGCATTGCTTTCTCATTCAAATATGGCATGGATATTATGAATGATATGGGCATTGAAACCAAAACCATACGAGCGGGTCATGCAAACTTATTCTTAAGTCCCATATTCCGACAAACGTTGGCAAATATCACAGGCGCAACCATCGAACTTTACAACACTGATGGTTCTGTCGGGGCAGCTCGTGGAGCCGGAATTGGTGTAGGCATATACAAAAACGCCGAAAAAGCATTTACAAACTTAAAAAAAATTCAGGTAATTACACCCGAAGAAAAGGACGTTGAAGCTACGAAAGTGGCGTATGAGAAGTGGGTCGCAAATCTGCCCCAAACCCCTAAAGGGGCTTAAAGACTACATATCTAAAAATAAAAAACAAATAAATAATACTAACTTCTCTTTTCTTTGTCTTATTCCCCCTTTAGGGGGTTAGGGGGCAGGGCAAGGGGCAATCAATTAAAATTATGTCAACAAAAGTGTATTTCCCAACCGTGGAAAAAATTAAATTCGAAGGAAAAGATAGTAGAAATCCGTTAGCATTTCGTTATTACGATGCTGAGCAAGTAGTGTATGGTAAAACCATGAAAGAATGGTTTAAGTTCTCGATGGCTTGGTGGCATACTTTGTGTGCCGAAGGTGGTGATCCATTTGGTCCGGGCACTCAAATTCATCCTTGGGTAGGAGCTGCAGATGCTTTGCAGGCAGCAAAAGACAAAATGGATGCGGGTTTTGAGTTTATGCAAAAAATGGGTATCGAGTACTATTGCTTTCACGATTTAGACTTGATTAGCGAAGGTTCTTCCATCGAGGAATATGAAGCTAACCTGAAAGCAATTGTTGCTTATGCAAAACAAAAACAAAGCGAAACGGGCATTAAATTGATGTGGGGAACCGCTAATGTATTTTCGCCAGCGCGCTACATGAATGGTGCAAGCACTAATCCAGATTTCAATGCAGCTGCACGCGCCATGCTTCAAATCAAAAACGCTATCGATGCTACAATCGAATTAGGTGGTAAAGCTTATGTGTTCTGGGGTGGTCGCGAAGGATATATGAGCCTGTTGAATACCGACATGAAACGTGAAAAACAACACATGGGTATCATGTTGCAAAAAGCCCGTGACTATGCTCGTGCTAAAGGTTTTAAAGGTGTGTTTCTGATTGAGCCAAAACCCATGGAACCGATGAAACATCAATATGATGTGGATGCTGAAACAGTGATTGGATTTCTAAAAGAATTCGGTTTAGAAAATGATTTCAAACTGAATATTGAAGTAAACCATGCAACCTTGGCTGGTCATACTTTCGAACATGAATTGCAATGCGCAGTAAACAAAGGCATGTTGGGAGCTATCGATGCCAACCGCGGTGATGTTCAAAACGGATGGGATACCGATCAATTTCCAATTGATATTTACGAACTAACGCAAGCCATGATAGTGGTAATTCAGGGCGGTGGTATGCAAGGTGGCGGCACTAACTTTGATGCTAAAATCCGTCGAAACTCTACTGACAACGACGATTTATTTATCGCTCACGTAGCAGCTATGGATGTAATGGCACGTGCACTACTTTCGGCAGCAGCTATTTTGGAAGAGTCGCCCTACAAACAGATGGTTGCCGACCGCTATGCTTCGTACGATGCTGGTAAAGGTAAAGAATTTGAAGAAGGCAAGCTAACGTTCGAAGATGTATATGCATACGCAAAAGCCAATGGCGAACCCAAACAAATCAGCGGAAAACAAGAGCTTTACGAAGCAATTGTGAATATGTATATTTAGGTCCCCTAACCCCCTAAAGGGGGAATATGGTGCAAAGGATTCTATAAACCCACTCTTTAAGTCCCCCTTTAGGGGGATTTAAGGGGCTTTTAAAATACTTATGAAAACTCAGGAAACAAATAAATTTTTTATTTTTGGAATCACATTAGTGGCAACACTGGGTGGTTTACTTTTCGGATACGATACCGCTGTAATATCAGGAGCCGAAAAAGCATTACAAAACTATTTTCAAACAAGCGACGTGATGCATGGCATTACAACTTCAAGTGCATTGATTGGATGTGTTTTAGGTGGTATTATCTCAGGAATTCTTGCGTCGAATTTTGGTCGAAAAAAATCATTAATGTTTGCCGCATTTATGTTTTTTATCTCGGCTTTGGGCTCGGGTTATCCTGAATTTCTGTTTACTCACAAAGGTGATACATCGGACAGTTTATTGTTTATGTTCATTTTATATCGTATTATCGGTGGAGTTGGTGTAGGTTTAGCATCTGCTATTACTCCAATGTATATTGCCGAAATAGCTCCGGCTGATATACGTGGTAAATTAGTTTCGTGGAATCAATTTGCCATTATTTTTGGTATGTTGGTTGTTTATTATGTGAATTATTTTATTGCCGTAGGTCAACCTATCCAATGGATTTACAATGAAGGTTGGCGCTGGATGTTTGCGTCTGAAGCAATCCCAGCAGGTGTATTTGCCATTCTTTTATTCTTAGTTCCCGAAACTCCTCGTTATCTGGTGCTTAACAATCAGAATGACAAAGCGCTTTCGGTGCTTACAAAAATTAGTGGAAAAACCATTGCCAAGCAAATACTTGAAGATATAAAAGCAACTGCTCACGAAACCAGTGGGAAAGTACTTTCTTATGGTTGGAAAATTCTGATTATTGGAATATTATTGTCTGTTTTCCAGCAGTTTGTGGGTATTAATGTAGTATTATATTATGCTCCTCGTATTTTCGAAAGTATGGGTGTTGGTCGCGATACTTCCATGCTTCAAACCATAGTAATGGGTTTTGTAAATATAGCATTTACTTTAGTTGCCATATTCTCAGTCGATAAATTCGGTCGTAAACCATTGTTAATCATTGGCTCTATTGGTATGGCTGTGGGAATGTTTGCTATCAGTGGATTGGCTTATTACGAAATCATCGGTGTAAGCACATTGGTATTTATCATAATTTATACTGCTTCATTTATGATGTCGTGGGGACCAATTTGTTGGGTATTGATTTCTGAGATTTTCCCGAATACTATTCGCGGAAAAGCAATTGCTATCGCAGTGGCTGCACAATGGATTGCCAACTTTATAGTTTCTTCTACTTTCCCTAGTCTCATTACATTCAGTTCAACATTTACGTATGCATTATATGGATTTATGTCGGTATTATCAGCCATTTTTGTATGGAAAATGGTGCCCGAAACTAAAGGCAAGACGCTTGAAGACATGAGTAAATTGTGGAAAAAATAATGGTTTAGGTTGCAACAATAATGTTACAACTATAAAAAAAGAGTTCAATAATTATTGAACTCTTTTTTTATAGTTGTGAAGTGAAAATTTAAAACTTATTTTATTCGGCAGCAACAGCTTGTAAAACGCCAGCCAATTCTTGATCTACTAAAATGCGACCACAATATTCGCAAACAATAATCTTTTTGCGAAGGCGTATGTCTAACTGACGTTGAGCAGGTATTTTATTAAAGCAACCACCACAAGCGTCACGCTGCACATAAACCACACCTAACCCGTTGCGAGCATTTTTGCGAATACGTTTGAAGGCAGCTAATAATCGAGGCTCAATAAGAATTTCAATTTTTTTTGCTTCTTCGCGTAGTTTTTCTTCTTCTTGTTTGGTTTCGGAAACGATTTCATTCAATTCCCCTTTTTTCTGTTCCAAATCTAATTTACGTTCTTTTAATTTTTCGATGGCTAAAGCTTGTTCAGCTACTTTAGATTCTTTAAGGGCAGAAAATTCCCGAATTCGTTTTTCGGAGAGCTCAATTTCTAATGTTTGAAACTCAATTTCTTTGGACAAATTATCAAATTCACGATTATTGCGAACATTTTCTTGTTGCTCTTTGTAACGTTGAATTTTTGTTTGAGATTCTTCTATTTCAATTTTTTTACTTAAAATGGTAGCTTGTACTTCTTTAATTTCGGTTTCAAAGTGTTCCAAGCGCGTATTTAAGCCAATTATTTCATCTTCAAGATCTTGAACTTCGAGAGGCAATTCGCCTCGTAAAATTTTAATTTCATCAATTTTAGATACCACTTTTTGAAGATCATACAAAGCAAAAAGCTTTTCTTCAACGGTGATTTCTTTTTCTGTTTTTGTTTCTGTAGCCATACTGATTACAAATAATTTATGGGATTTGTTTTTATTTCTGAAATTCGGACTGCAAATGTAGGCATTTTTTTTGTAATTAACTCATAAAAAATGTGTTTTGTGAATTGTTCAGTTTCAAAATGTCCTAAATCGGCAATCAAAATCTTATTTTCTGCATCGAAGAACTCATGATATTTAAAGTCGCCCGAAATAAAAATATCTGCGCCTTGATTTATTGCTTCTTTGAGCAAGAAGCTTCCTGAACCGCCACATAAGGCAACTTTATTGATTTTTCTTCCCAGCAAGCGGCTGTGGCGTATCACGTCGCATTGAAACTTTTGCTTCAAATCTTTCAAAAGGGCTAAAGCATCCATGGGCTCAGGCAATTCGGCGATAAGCCCCGCTCCTATTTTGTGGTAAGTATTTTCTATTGCAAAAAAATCGTATGCCGGTTCTTCGTATGGATGTGCTTTTAGCAAGGCGGAAGTAGCCGCATTTTTGCTATTTCTGGGCAGAATAACTTCCATACGAACTTCATGCTCGGTGTGTAATTGATTCGTTTCACCCACAAAAGGATGCGCATGGCTGTTAGCCCGAAAAGTACCGTAACCTTCCACATTGAAGCTACATGCATCGTAATTCCCAATTTCACCCGCACCTGCTGCAAAGAGAGCCTCCCGCACCTTTGGAGCGTGTATCAGAGGCACATAGGTTACAAGTTTGAGCAAGCTGTTAGCCAAAGGCAAGAGTACTTTTCTGTTTTCGAGAGCCAACACATCGGCTATTTTCGCATTTACACCGTCCAATACATTGTCGAAATTGGTATGAGCTGCAATCACTGCAATGTCGTTTTTGAGCAGTTTCACCACGCAACGTTCCGTGTAGGTTTGCATGGTAATGTGTTTCAATGCCTTGAAAATGAGAGGGTGATGCGAAATAATTAAATTACAATGATGCATCAATGCCTCTTCAACAACCTCTTCGGTGATGTCGATGCTAACTAATACGCCATGAACAGGCATGGTAGGCGAACCCAAAAGCAGCCCGCAATTGTCATAACTTTCCTGAAGACTTTGGGGAGCAAAATCATCTAAAAGCGCAATAAAATCCTGTACGAGCATGACGTTTTGATTAAAATTAGTACTTGCAAATTACACCGCAGCTTCAGCCGTTTTTTCTTCTTCCAAGAAAACAGCTATACCACTGTTTATTAATGCATTATACCAATTTATCAGTTTTCGTATATCACTTGCATACACGCGGTCTTTATCATAATCGGGCAACACTTGGAGCATGTAGTTGCGTAGAGTATTGTTGTCGGCTTTGGAGTCGATGGAACAAATAGAGCCTTTTTCAAGCACTTTCATTGCCTCTAAAACCTCCGCTAATTTAACCTCGCCCGATTCCGTAAAAATAGCTATATCGCCTAACGAAACAGCTTTATCTTTTGTGTAAGCCGGAATGCGTTTGCCGTCGATTAAGGACTCCACTATGAGCATGTTTTTACCTTGTGACACCAATTTGAAAAGTCCGGGTTTGCCGGTTATTGACAAAATTTCTTTGAGCATAAAAAATAGAATTAAAATTTGTGTTTATTTAAAATTGTTTTATGTGAAAGTCTTTTAAAGAAATACTTTCAGATCGGATAGTTTTATTTTTCCTTCGTAAATGGCTTTCCCTGTTATTACAGCAGGCACGTGGGCAGCTTGTAGCGCTTCAATATCTTGCAACGAACTTACACCGCCACTGGCAATCAGATAAATGTCTGGAAAAATATGTAACACTTTGCTGTACAGCTCAATGGCTGGTCCTTGAAGCATGCCATCTTTGCTAATATCTGTGCAAATTATTTTCGAGATACCTTTGGCGACGTAGTTTTTTATGAACGTGGTCAATTCCAGTTCAGTGGCTTCTAACCAACCATTAACAGCAATTTTCTCATCCTTCACATCTGCCCCTAAAATAATTTTTTCGTTACCATAGCACTGTAACCAATTGGCAAAAACGTCCGCATTTTTTACAGCCACACTACCACCAGTAATCATTTTGGCGCCAGAGTTGAAAGCTATTTGTAAGTCAGCATCCGTTTTCAAACCACCACCAAAATCGATGATTAGATTCGTTTCAGAAGCAATTTTTTCGAGCACTTTGTAATTCACAATGTGTTGCGCTTTGGCACCGTCCAAATCTACCAAGTGAAGACGAGTTAAACCATTATCTTCAAACATTTTGGCTACCTCTAAGGGGTTCTCGTTATATATTTTTTTTTGGTTGTAGTCACCCTGCGACAAACGTACACATTTGCCATCAATGAGGTCAATGGCTGGTATTATTTCAATCACCTTGAATCTTAGTTTTAATTTTGCACAAAAATACGAAATTCTATTTCATTATTTTAGCTATTAAAAGTTTAATATCTGAAAAAATGTTTTATGGTGTTTTAAAATAATAGAATTTATTTGGAATAAGTATTTATATCATTCAAATACAACACATAATGCTCTTTAGATAAAACATTTATGTTTTATGCTTTGTGTCTTATATACTGATAATTCTGGAATGAATGTTTTTGATAAAATTTTGTGACTTCGTGACTTCGTGTTTTATTCTTATATATCAATCATTTAGCTTTTTAGTCAGAATAATATATAATGAACGACATTTAGAATGGTTTTTACACTAATGATTTTCATTCATAGATCAAAGCTCAGCGTATCACCATAATTCAGCTTCACATCAAACTCACTGCTCATAGGCTGTTTGGTAAAAAAAACACGTGCAGCACGCATTACCCCTGCGTGGGTAAATATACAAACATGATGATATTTTTTTGAAATCAATTCGTTCAGAAAGTACGAAACTCGTCGGAATAATTCGACATACGACTCGCCACCGGTTGGTTTTTCATTTACCCAATCCTGAAACCAAAGCTCTAATTGCGGATCTGTAATTGTATCCCATGCACACATTTCCCACACACCGAAATTCAACTCCATCAATCGGTTATCAACGATTGGATTGTTGAAGCCGCAAAAATGTGCTAATGCTAAACATCGCTTCAGCGGACTGCTATAAACAGCATCGAACGATAAGTCCTGCAATTTTGAGCCTACTTGTTCTGCCTCTGTATGAAAACTATCGGCAAGAGTTAAATCCGTCTGTCCGTAACAAATGCCCGGATGAACCATCGGGGTGGTATGTCTCACGAAGGTTATTTTCATTCCAACAAGATTAAATAATTTTGTTAATCAGTTGATTGTAAGCTAAAAAAGCAAAAAAAAAGCTTAATTCGGTCAACAAAGCAATAGCACCACAAGTATCTCCCGTGTAACCACCTATTCTCGACCGTATCATTTTACTCAACACAAAAACCACAAATGCAGGAACCAAAATAAGCGCAATAAGCTGCCAATTAAATAAGACGAATAAAGGAACCAATCCAAAAAAAGTTGCCATAATCAACTTCAAAACAGATGATTTTTCGAATATCACTTTGGCTTTGCTTTCGGCTTCGGTACGCGCATAGCTCAAAAAGTTCAACGACAGGCTTACAAAAAACTTAGCTGCCGGATCGGCAATCAAAAGAACGTTGAATATTAGCTCCTTAGGCAACGCACTCAGCACCCCAATAAGCAAAAAATAATATGCTATCATGCCAATGAGGGCAAAACTACCAACCGACGAATCTTTCATAATACGCAATGTGTCTGCTTTCGTTCGGCCTCCCCCAAAGCCATCAAAAAAATCGCTTAGTCCGTCTTCGTGCAAAGCTCCTGTAAACAAAGTTCGGGCAGCAAAAGCCAGTACAAGTGCCACCACAGTAGGAAAAATTGTCGAAAACAGCCACCATGTACCAGCCAGCACAGCAGCCGTAAGCAATGCTGTAAGAGCCCAAAACGGAATAATCCGCCGGAAGCTTTCCGCCGGAATTATTCTCCATTTCCACAAAGGCAGTTTGGTGAAAAACACCAAAGCAGCCAACGCATCTGAAAACACATTCATAAGTTTTATACCTTCTCTTTATTTTTTGCTTTCCGAAACATTGGCATCGGTAAACGAACTCATTTCGTTGATCATGCGGACTGCCGAGTCCACAATGGGATAGGCAGTAAGCGTTCCAGAACCTTCGCCCAAGCGCATTCCCAGATTTAATAACGGACGTGCTTGTAAATAATCTAACATCAGTCTATGACCAGATTCGTTACTTTGATGAGCAAAAATACAGTATTCTAATACATTTTTGTCGAACTTACTTGCAGCAAGCACAGCGGCAGTCATGATAAAACCATCAATCAGAATAACCATACCCAATTCGGCAGCTTGAAGCATAGCTCCAACAGCCATAAGCATCTCGCAACCACCAAAATAGGTGAGTACAGCCTCCAAACTTCTGTCACCTTTATAGTTGTCAACAGCTTGTTGCAGAATTGCATATTTACGCTTTACGCCTTCCGAATCGAAACCAGTGCCGGCACCCACACATTTTTCAAGTTCGATACCTGTGAGTAAATGCATCCAAACCGACGATGTCGAAGTATTGGCAATACCCATTTCGCCAAAGCTGATAATGTTGCTGCTTTGGGCGTAAATATCTTTTACAATTTTTGCCCCTGAATCGATACAACGATTGAACTCATAGGCAGTTAAGGCTGCCTCGTAAAAAAAGTTACGTGTTCCTTTACATACTTTGTATGAGAGTAAATCAGCGTGTGGCTCGAAATCGTAATTGACTCCGGCATCGGCTACCTTGAGCTTAAAACCGTGCTGACGAGCTAAAAAATTAATAGCCGCACCACCTTTCAGAAAGTTAAGTACCATTTGCGGAGTAACTTCGGCAGGAAACAAGCTAACCCCTTGCGCAGCAATGCCATGATCGGCAGCAAAAACCACGTGGTAGGGGTTTGTTAATAATGGCGATAAAGTTTGTTGAATAGTACCAATTTGAAGAGCTATCTCCTCCAAACGTCCTAACGAACCTTGTGGTTTTGTTAAATTGTTAATTTTGTCGATAAGCAAAAGCTGAATTGCTTTGTCAGGAATGTGAATGTTAAACTTTTTCATAAACTATATATTTAAAAAATTATTTTATTTTTATCGGTATTCCCGAAATCATTAGAAACACTTCGTCGGCTTTGGAAGTCACATGCTGATTGACCCATCCAAGCAAATCGGTAAATTTACGTTGTAACGCATTAGCTGATACACCTCCCAAGCCAATTTCGTTGGTTACAAATATAAATAGTGCATTTTGTTTTGTGAAGGCATCGAATCGTGAAGTTATTTCGCTAAGTATGGTGTCGATGTTTCCTTCATGGTCATTCAGGAAGTTGGTTGTCCAGAGTGTAAGGCAATCAATTACAACTACTTTTTGCTCAACATTAACAACCTGTATGTCGCGCAATTCTTCTATCGTAGTCCAGTTGCTGCCTCGGTCGTGTTGATGCCGTTTAATTCGCTTTTGGTGTTCTTCATCCCAAGGGGCAGAAGTAGCCAAATACATAGGTTTATCGGAATTTGAAAGAGCTAATTTCATGGCATAACTGCTTTTTCCGGAGCGTTGACCACCGGTAATAAGTATGATTTTTTTTTTCATTTTATGGCAATTGATTGTAATATTGGGGTTTATAATCAGGCATTAATTCGGGGTGAAAAATAGCAATCATATCACTCAAAACCACATCTGGTTCGAGCGCACCCTTTTCATAATAAGGTGTCTTTCTGGAATTTACAGCATAGACTTTCTTGTTTTTATAGGCAGCAAATTTTGCATATAGTTCGTAATCACGCTTCAACTCATCGAGCGTCATATCGGACTGCACATTGTTGTAGTTAAACAACCAAAAATCGGCATTCACGGCACGCTGATACACTTTTTCGAAACTTAACG
This sequence comes from Porphyromonadaceae bacterium CG2_30_38_12, assembly GCA_001873635.1. GTDB lineage: Bacteria > Bacteroidota > Bacteroidia > Bacteroidales > Paludibacteraceae > Paludibacter. Next base: position 20,531 of record MNZK01000111.1, read on the forward strand.
AAACGGAGCCGGAAATATTCAAATCGTCGAAAATATAGCGTGCACCCGCATCTTTGTAAAACTGACCTATGTAGCTTTTAGCGCCGGCAATGTACCAACTATTTCCAAATTTTTTATCGTCAAAAACGGTAGGTCTCTTAGCTGTTTTGGGTATTAATTTGCAGCGTGAAATATATCTTTTTTCAACTGCGGCAAACAAGCTATCGGCTTTGTCCGATTTATTCAAAAAGGCTGCTTCGAATTTAATCCACTCGGTGCGACCTAAAGGCGAATTTTCCATATACGATGCATCTTTTACCACACAAATACCATTGCTGGCAAAGCGGTCGTTTACCGATAATTCGAAAGGTGAAATGACCAATATATCTAATTTCGAAGTTAATACTTTTTCGGTATTTAAAGTAGCTGTAATTCCCAAATCAATTATGGTGTTATTTTTAATTCTCGCTTGAATCTCTGGAATATCGAAATACTGTGGTTCGCTCACGGCTACCACTTTGTCCAATGTACCAAGTAGGGCATATTGTCCAGCAAAAATAGAAGTACACAAGCCAACCCGCTTCACGGGAACTTTCACAACCTGACCTGCCGGTAATTTTTTATACATTTTATTTGTTCGCGGCACTAAAATATAGGTTTCGAGCGTTTGAGTAGTGTCCCATGGATTGCGAACTGTAACTTTAGTATAATAATCGTAATGCTCTATAATAAAGCCTCTTGCATACTTCACTTTGGTAGTTCTCACCGTTTTGTTGTCAGAAATGGGCTTTTTTTCTGCAGGTTTACATCCTACACCAAAAAGCATAAATATCATACAAAATTTAAATACATTTCTCATTTTGATTTTTAATAAATAGTTAAACATGCCAAAAACAAAGCCAACCAATGAGTTCGATTATTCATCGCTATCGCTTTTTTTCAAATCAGCAAGTTCGAGGGGTCTATTGTTGTAACCAATGTAAGGTTTGTATTACAACCTTATTGTTTACCAATAAATCAATCCTATAACCGTGATCTAATTTTACATCTTAATATATAATTGGCATTGGTTTTCGCTTAACTATCTCTAATACTGCATTTAACAGTTCATAGAGCTAACCATCTTGGTAAGCTGAGTTTAATAATCCCGAACATAGTTATTTGTGAATCTCTATGGCACAACCAAGAATAATTTTTGAAAACTCATTTTCTACTGTATAATCCAGAATGATTATTGTTTTTTGTGTGTGTTTTTTGTGTGTGTTTTTTGTGTTTTTTTGTGTAACAGCTATTATAATAAGCTACACAAAATATTTGCACAAAGTTACACTAAGAAAAATAATAGCACCTCAAAAAAAAATAACCAAAAACTACTACTTCCCCCTGAAAATGGCAGCTTTCAGGGATGGTAGTAGTTTCGGCTTGCTTAGAAAAAAAAACGTTTATTTATTGGTGATAAATACAATTTTGGTTGGGTTTACGCCGGTTGTAAAAGTATATTTCAGCGATCCATCTTCGCCAAAGCAATACATTTTACCATTGTTAACATAGTCGGTCGTTCCTACATAAATGTTTTTTGAAAGCGGATCTACGTTGATACCATAAGGAGTTTTCTCGAGCGTAATAGTCGTTAAAATATTATCAGTAAGCAGTTTCTCCTGTTTTACATCGTATATTTTTATTGTTTTATTAGCCACAGCCCAATTCTCATCGTATTCAAAATTATATATATAAGCTTTATCACCAACAATATCAACGCCTTTAACAGCCACAGCAATATCGCTTACTTTATCGGTACCTGCTTCTATGCGTTGAAATTTGCCTGGTATTAAGTAGAAGTCGCCACTTGAAACTACATAAACATCGCCATAAGAATCTGTTTTAACTGTACCTGGGTTGATATTTACTTTAATTTTTTTTGTTTCGGTAAATGTAACTAAATCTATTACCGAAATAGTGCTATCCTTAACCGCCTGAATACCGCCACTATTAGCTACATACAATTTATTATTTGCAATGGCTATTCCTTCGGGATTCGGACCTACGGCAATGGTTTTTTCAACAGTAAGAGTTGTTGTGTCCAATTTGGCCACATGTCCGTCGTACAACGAAATATATACTTTACCGCCTGTGGCAGCCAACGAACGTGGCGAACTTGAAGTGTTTTGAACATTTTTCATAGCTATTTGCTTCATGCTAAGCCCTGTTTTGGCATTGATCACCTCTATCACACTCGAATTATACACAGCAATGTAAATTTTTGAACCATACTTTAACATATCTTGTCCAGTATCGCCTAATCCGCGGTTGTTTTTGTCCTCGAACACACTATTCGATGCAACTTCCGTCGTAAAATCGTAATAAGTCAAGCTCGAATTGTTATTACCATATGCACCCTCATTGAGTACATAAAGCCCGGTTCCCAATTCGGGCGTTTGCTTGTTGTCCTCGGTAGGATCGCACGAACTAAACATAGACACACCCAGCGCAGAAACAAAAGCTACACGAAAAAGATTTTTTGTTTTCATAAATACACGTAATTAATTGATTATTAAATTATTATTGTCCTATTTTTCATTCGAAAATTAAAATCCCCACCCCATCCTGATTCTAAAATTCCGACGAGGCATGGGATAAAACTTCACCACTTCGTACTGTGTGTTAAATACATTCAGTAACTCCGCTTTCAACTCAATGCGTTTGTAAGTAAAATTTGCAAATATCGAATGTAAGCTATAAGCCTCCATTTTATTGTTTCTTACCGTGGTTTGACCTATCCAGCGAACTCCTGTATATTGTAAATTGTAGCCTAACTCCCACCATTTTCGCTGAAACGATAAGGATGCCACTCCCGAATGTTGTGGTGTGTATGGAATTTGCTCACCGTAATTATCGGAGTTTGGCGTTCGGTCGGTGGCTTTTAGGTAACTGAAATTGCTCATCAAACGTACTTCGCCTTGTGCTACGGGTAGCGAATTTATTTTAAGGGTTACATCCACTCCCTTCATTTCCACTACGCCTTTGTTGGTCATGCTCCAATGAAACAAATCGCGTGGCACTGCTATTATTTTGTCGCTTACATGGTTGTAATAAGCATCTACGGTTAGCTCCAAATTAGTTAATATAAGCAACTTAGTTTTTGAATAAGTAGCACCAAGGTTTAACTGATGGGCATTTTCGGGGCGCAGGTTTTTGTTTCCAATTTCGTGATAATACAAATCGTTAAATGTAGGCAACCGGTAAATATTTTTGTAAAATGCACGCAACCGGAGTTCTTTATCTTCGAATGGTTGAAAAGTAGCACTTAGCGTTGGCGAGAGTTTATTCCGGTTGGGGGCAGCAGTACCACTACTAACTTGCTCTCGCGTAAGTGTGTGAAGCAAGTTCATGGCTACCGTAATGCGTTCGCTGAGATATTTTCCAGCAACATTGGTCAATCCTGAAATGCGCGTAGGAAAAGCAAAATCACGAAAAAAAATATTGGACTTTATTTCCAAATTATTGTACCACCAGTCGGTAGCTGTCGAAAAATGAAACTGACGACTCGGTTTGTAACGCACAACTGCCGCTGCATAAAACTCTTGCTGCAAATAAGTTTCGTTGAGCAAGCCGCCCTGATATTTCGGATTTCTATCTGAATAATGATTAAAAGCACGGTTGTAGCGCGCAAAATACTGATGTTGCCAGTGTGCCGACCGTTGATTTTCGTAGTGAATTTGTCCAAAAACGACCTGATCGTTCAATCGTTGATTCGACACATCGGTATTGTAAAAAGTAACACTTCCGGGCAAGCCGCGTTCGGAAATATAGTGGTTCAATTTAAACGTTAGTTGTTCGTTTGGACGAATATTATAGCGGCTATTCACTTCTGTTCGAGCCGATTTCACATCGCCGTTGTTGCGTGTAAGGATTTCGGAAAAATTGTATTTTATGCCGTAATACTGTAAAAACGAATATGTACCATCGGCAGTGAGCAAGTCAGCTGACAAATTGAATGCCCATTTTTTACCCGCATTTGTAGCTAAAAATACCGAAGGATTGAGCATACCAAACGAGCCGGCAAGAAGGTGTAAATTACCTTTGAAGGTAGCATTCGTATTTTTATCAGCGAATTTGGTTTTTACACTGAAAACGCTTCCCGACGCAAATACCCTTGCCGACTGAAACAAATCGTCGGGCTGACCGTTGCTAAGAGAAATTTCACTGACATTTTCGAGCGAAAATCGTCCCAAATCTACTTGCCCTGACTGTATGTCGCTCATCATGACGCCATCGTAGTTCACCCCCGTAAAGCACGCACCCATACCACGCACCGAAACTGTTTTTAACCCGCCAATGCCACCATAATCTTGTACCGTTACACCCGAAAAATATTTAGCCACATCGGTTACGTTAAGTGCGTTAAGTGCCTGTAATTCTCGTTGCGAATATACCTGTGCCGGCAGCGCAGCATGTGTAGTTCGTAAATTTTTAGCTTCCACCAGCAAGGTATCAAGCTCACGTGTGCGCACCGAATCAAGCTCGGCAGCATAGCTGTGCTGAAGACTAATTAGTACAAGGACTAACAATCTGGTTTTCAAAAATACAGGATGTAAATGTTGTAAGATAAACACAATTTAAAAACTATTTGACGATGAATAAACCGTTCAAATAGCTCCCGAAAATGACCCAACAATGGCGAAATGAATTATTTCTGCTGATGTTTCGTCGCTTTTTCCTCGAAAGCTTCTGAAAATAAATTATGCTTTGGCAGGTCTTCTGACTTACTCCCGTCATTGAACGCCTTCCCGATTTCAGTTAGCAGTATTAAGTTTTCAGTTATCAGTTTTTTACGACCGTTTACTGTTCACCGTTTCCTGTTCACTGATAATACCAGTGGCAAAAGTGTTGTTCAATACGTTTTGTTACTAATTAACCATTACTAATTAACCATTAACATAGAGCTTACAGCAGCGGGACTGTACAGGATTTACACCTGTTTCCCTTTTAATTTATGAGCACGCATTACTGGCATTCATAAAACCGAAGCGGGTGCAAAGATAATTATTTTCTATTAAAATTTGCTATCAAAAAAAATAAAATTCAAGATTTGATTCATTGTATTAAAAAAAATATATAATCAAGCTCAAAGTTTGCGCGAGATACACAAATTAAAAATAGCTTAACTAACTAATTTTCAATAAGTTTTTTTTTAAAAAAAATGCATCATCTGTATTTTACGGAACAATGTAGTCTTTTCGTTCCACGGTGTGTGCGCTGAAATAGCCAAGCGTGTTACCCACTAAGTTAGTATAAGGATTTGCCGGGCTGGAGGAATTGCGGGGACCCATGGCGCTATTGCCCATGCTTTCAAAATATGTAAACACAGGTTTGTCAATGCATTGTAATTCAACCGAAATGGTATCGCCACGCTTGGATTCTGGTTTTAACAAATACAAAGTATTTTTCACTAATTTTCCATCGTTGAAGCGATCGTTAAAAATAAGATTTCTAAGTTCAGATTTGCCATTATAATTTATCAGCACACGGTAATAGTTTTTAAGCTGAGCGGGGTCAACGAAAAACAAATTGACCTCAAAAAAATCAGTTTTTTGCTGACCATTTCCCTGTCCGCCCGTTGGATAAATTACTTTCGTGATGCGAACCGAGTCGAGCATAATTCGAGGTGGTATAGTCGAAGTTGCTGTGATGATTTTTTCTCCTTGCTTGATATGTAGCTGGTAAGTTTCGCCCGACACGCCTTTGATGCTATCGGACACATAGGTTCCTGCCTTTACTTCGGTTAATACGTCAACCTCACCTTTGCTGTTGCTTATGCTCACTTGGGCATTGCTTACGCCCTGCAGAGTCGTATCGTTGGCAACTAAACCAATCGAATTTGTGAGTAAAACTTGAGCAAAATCGTCGGCGCCAATGAACGCTTCCACCACCAATTCTGGTTTAGCTTCCACTACCGAAATATCAATAATTTCGGTACACGAAATCGTAAAAAAAATTGTCAGGGCTAATAAGAATGTATTTATAATTTTCATACTTGATGGTTATTCAAAAAAATTAAAATTTAAAATTATAAGTTATAGAAGGCACGTAGGTGAATAAATAAGTTTTTACCGCCACTGTCTTGGTCGGATCTTTTTCGTCCTGCTGAAAGTCAATGGTGTAAGGATTTTTCTGTCCGTAGGCATTATATATCGAAAAATTTAAACTGCTTTCAGACTTTTTATTTTTCTTTAGCGTGTAAGTTGCACCCAAATCCATACGATGATATGCAGGCATTCGATAGCCATTGCGCTCGGTGTAATAATAGGTTGCATTGCCATTAATCAGGTATTTGCCACTCGGAAAAGTTACCGCATTACCCGTATTGTAAACCCATGTGGCTGACAAAACCCACTTTTTTGTTAAATCGTAGATAGCTACCACCGATATGTCGTGCGTAATATCTTGTTTGGCAGGATACCATTTCCCATTATTTATACCATCAATCAAGCGTTCTGTTTTAGAATAAGTATATCCTAACCAACCAGTTAGCCTGCCTTGTTTCTTTTTGAGTAGGAGTTCTAACCCATACGCCCGTCCTTTTCCAAAAAGCAACTCGCCTTCAATTTTATCGTTCGCATTGATGTCGGCACCATTGCGCAAGTCTATTTGGTTTTGCATGGAGCGGTAATAGATTTCACTACTCAATTGGTAGTTGTCTTTGTTAAAGTTACGAAAATAGCCTAACGAAATTTGGTCTCCTATTTCAGGCTTCACATTGTTACTCGACGAAATCCAAATATCCGTTGGAGTAGCCGAAGTAGCATTAGAGATTAAATGCAAATTTTGCGTGTTACGCGTATAGCTTGCCTTCAAAGAATTTTTTTCGTTGAAAACATACGTTACATTAATACGTGGTTCCAACTGAAAATAGGATTGTACAATTTGTCCCCGGTTGTAATGCGTAGTATCCACAATTTCAGTATTTTGATAGCTGAAAAAATCGCCGGGACCAAACAGATGATAAGCCGACAAGCGCAGCCCGTAGTTGATGGTGAGGTTGTAGCTTGGTTTCCATAAATTGCTTATATAAAGCCCATTATCAACAGCAAATTTTTCCTGCAAGCGCATCGGATTGATAGTAGAATCGTTTGTGGTTTCGAGCTGTCCCGGAATGATAGTATGATAAGTAGAATTAATACCAAACGAGAGTGTGTTTTTCGTATTCAAATAATACTGAAACTCTTGTTTGAAATTCCAGTTTTTAATTTTCGATGTCAGACTAAATCCTACCGATTGAATAGCAACTTTGTAGTCGTAATCGGAATAAATTATGGAAGTATTGCTAAATAACTTACTGCTCCAGATATGATTCCAGCGAAGCGTCCCCGATTTATTTCCCCAATTAATTCCAAAGCGGTCTTGAAACAGAAACACATCACGCCCAAAATAGCCCGAAACAAAGAGCCGGTTTTTATCGTTTATTATGTAATTGAGCTTAGCATTAAGGTCGTAGAAATAGAGCTGGTTGTTGTTGATAAGCGAATCGTTTGAGAGTTTTAAAAACAAATCGGCATAAGTTCGACGTGCCGTAACCAAAAAAGAGCTTTTATTTTTAGCAAGTGGACCTTCTACATTCAGACGCGATGAAATAAGCCCAATGCCACCGCCTACGTGATATTTTTGGTTATTCCCGTCGTTCATTTTCACATCCAATACCGACGAGATGCGTCCACCATATTCGGCAGGAGCTGTGCCTTTAAACATTTGCACATCTTTGATGGCATCGCTATTGAAAGTGGAAAAAAAGCCCAACAGATGGTCGGCATTGTAAACCGTAGCTTCATCAAGCAGAATCAGGTTTTGCGAATTATTGCCACCGCGCACATAAAAGCCACCACTCCCCTCGCCTACCGATTTGATACCGGGCGTAAGTTTCAGCGTTTTCATAATATCGGCTTCACCAAAAATAACGGGTATTTTGCTTATCTCCTTCATTTCGAGCTTTTCTACGCCCATTTCGGTAGAAGTTATGTTGTTGTTTTTGGCTTTGGCTGTAATTTCTACTTCGTCAAGTTGTTGTGCGTTTGGCTCTAA